>JBEBDM010000358.1:0-4412 GCA_041156905.1 Actinomycetota bacterium
AGACGTTCTTCACGCTGAGTGCGTATCCGAGCGCCCCACCGATGAGCAGACCACCACGGGCGATCGACAGGATCATGTCGGGCTCGTAGTCGTCGGCCACCATCTGGGCGAGCGCACGTGACGCCTCGCCGAAGACTTCCCAGGTCATGATCTCGCGTTCGTTCGACACGCTGATCAAACTACAAGACGCGGGTCCCCGCTCATAGTTCGCTGTTCAGAGACCGCAGATGTCCTGGGGTCGCACGGGCACCCGGACGATGCCCGCACCGCGCTCGCCGAGGGCGTCGCGGATCGCCGCGACGATGGCCGGGGTCGACGAGACGGTGGGCGGCTCACCGACGCCCTTGGCACCCATCGGTGCCTGGGGCTCGGGTTCCTCGACGAGACCGATCCGCACCGGCGGCATGTCCATGAAGGTCGGGAGGAGGTAGTCGGTGAAGCTCGCGTTGCGAACCACTCCGTCGATCTGGACGATCTCCTCCATCACGGCGAGGCCGAGCCCCTGGGCGATGCCACCCTCGATCTGACCGACGACGCTCAGCGGGTTGAGGGCACGACCGACGTCCTGCACGGTGGCGATCTCGACGACCTTCACGAGTCCGAGGTCGGGGTCGACGTCGACCACGGCACGATGTGCGGCGAAGGCGAAGGCCGTGTGGCAGTTGCCCTGGCCGTCGGCGTCGAGGTGCTCGGTCGGGCGGTGGTGGTGCTCGAACGTCTCGTCGAACTCCACGTCGACCGACGCCACCGGAACACGAACACCCTGCCCGGCCGGGAGTGGGTGGCCGGTCGACGGGTCGACCTCCACCACGTCGAGACCATCGATCGTGAGCCGCAGTGCGTCGACGCCGTGGATCCGGGCGACGTGGTCGAACAGTCGCTCACGGACGAGCCGGCAGGCTCCGTCGACGGCGCCTCCGCTCATCCAGGTCTGGCGCGACGCTGACGTCGAACCCGCCGAGCCCACCAGAGTGTCGATCGTGTCGAGCACGACGTCGTCGACACCGAGCACGGTGCGGGCGATCTGACCGGCGAGCGTGACGAAGCCCTGTCCGACCTCGGCCGTCGCGAACTTGACGGTCGCGACCCCGGACCGCAGTCGAACGCGGGCCGTCGAGTAGTCGTCGAAGGTCTCGCTGTACATCAGGTTCTTGATGCTGACCGCCCAGCCCACTCCACGACGGACGTGCGACTCGTCGGCGGTGAGACCCGTCCCACCCGGCAGGGCCAGCGCGCCCGTGCGCTCTCCATCGGGCATAGGCATCTCGGAGAGCTCGCGGATGATCCGCTCGACAGGGGCGACGCTCTCGACCACCTGGCCGGTGATGAGGCGGTCGCCCGTGCGCATCGCATTCCGGCGACGCACCTCGAGCGGATCGAGTCCGCACGCTGCAGCGAGCCGGTCCATCTGTGACTCGTGTGCGAAACACGCCTGCACCACACCGAAGCCGCGCATCGCACCGCACGGCAGGTGGTTGGTCCGCACCGCCCAGCCATCGACCGTCGCGTTGTCGCAGCGGTACGGACCCTGCGCATGGGTGACGCCGTTGATCAGCACGGCCGACGACGTGGAGGCGTAGGCGCCGCCGTCGAACACGAACCGTGCCTCGATCCGGCGGATGGTGCCGTCGTGATCGGCGTGGTGACGCATCCAGATCGTGCACGGGTGACGGTGGACGTGACCGAGGAAGCTCTCGCGGCGGCTGTACGCCATCCGCACCGGGCGGCCGGTCCGGAGTGCGAGCAGCGCGCAGTGCACCTGCAGGCTGATGTCCTCACGTGCACCGAAGGCACCTCCGACACCTCCGAGGACGAGGTGCACGGCCTCCTCCGGGAGTCCGAGGCAGGCCGCGATCTGGGCCCTGTCCTCGTGCAACCACTGGGTCGCCACGTGGAGCCGTACGCCTGCGCTCGTCCCCGTGCCCGACAGCGGTTCGGCCAGCGCCGCCTCGAGGCCGAGGAACGCCTGGTCCTGCATGCCGAGCTCGTACGTTCCTTCCACCACGACCGGTCCGACGATCGACTGGTCGCCGCGGACGATGCGCTGGTGTCGGATCACGTTGCCGTCGGGATGGATCGGTGCGAACGCACCGGTGATCGCTGCCTCGGGATCGAGCAACGCCGGCAGCACCTCGTACTCGACGATGATCGCGTCGAGCGCCCGACGACAGGTCTCGGGGTGATCGGCAGCGACAGCGGCAACGGGTTCGCCCACGAAGCGCACCACGTCGCGTGCGAACACCGGTTGGTCGTGGGAGATGAGTCCGTAGGTCGGGGCGCCGGGGACGTCGTCGGCGCTGACGACGGCCACGACACCGGGGATGGCGAGGGCCGGAGCGGTGTCGAGACGCACGATGCGCGCGTGCGGATGGGGTGAACGCAATGTCGCGCCCCACACGAAGCCGTCGATCGAGTGGTCGCCGGAGAACAGGTACGAGCCGTCGACCTTCGCCACTCCATCGGGGCGCAGGGTGCTGTCGCCGAGCGTGCCGCGACGCGGAGGAGCGCCGACGTCAGGACGCGTGCCGTGTTCGACGACGGTCATCGGGCCACCTCGCCCAGACGCTGACGGACCACGACGCGCACGGCCTCCATGATCCGGCCGTACCCGGTGCAGCGGCAGATGTTGCCGCTCAGTCGCTCGCGGATCTCGTCCTCCGTCGGGGCATCCCCCGGAGCGCGTCCGTCGACGAGCGCGTGCACGGCCATCACCAGACCGGGTGTACAGAACCCGCACTGCACGGCCCCCGCCTCGACGAAGGCGCGCTGCACGTCGGTGAGCGCACCCGAGCTGTTCTCGTCGTGAGCGGACTGGGCCGCGGCATCGGACTGGACGCCCTCCACCGTGACGATCCGGCGACCGACACTCGTGGCGGCAAGGGTGAGGCAACTGCACACGAGGCGGTCGTCGACGAGCACGCTGCACGAACCGCACTCACCCTGTTCGCACGCACCCTTGGTGCCGCGCAGTTCGAGACGCTCACGCAGGACGTGGAGCAGGCTCTCCCCCACCCATGCGTCGGTGACCTCGCGGGCCTCGCCGTTGACGTGCAGTGTGTAGTGCTCAGCCATCGGTGAAGGCCCTCCTCACGAGGCGCTCGGCGAGGACACCGACGGCGTGACGACGGTACGCAGCCGTCGATCGGTGGTCGTCGATCGGTCGTGCCGCCTGGCGGACGAGAGCAGCCACCTCGGTGACCACGGAATCGGACACAGCAGTGGCCGAACGGAGATCGAGTCGTGACGCGAGCAACTCCTCGGCGGCCGTGCACCGGATGATCACCGGACCGACCGAGCCGAGGGCGATGCGTACGCTGCCACCTGCGCGGTCGTGCGCGAGACACGCACTCGCCGTCGAGATCACCATCGCGTTGCGCACACCGACCTTGCTGTAGCCCTGCCAGCCCTCGAACACGGGGACCGTCACGCCCGTGACCAGCTCACCACCAGCCAGCACGTTGCGCTTCGGACCGGTCATGAACTCGGAGAACGGAATGTCGCGAGTGCCACTGGCCGAGGCCAGGTGGACCACGGCGTCGAGCGCGGCCAGCACGGGTAAGCCGTCGCCCGCCGGCGACGACGTGGCGATGTTCCCGCCGATCGTGCCGGCTGCCCGGATCTGGGGCGAGCCGACCGTACGAGCCGCCTGGGCGAGTGCAGGGACCCGCTCGGCGATCGGGCCGTGCTCGATCTCGGACCAGCGCAATCCGGCTCCCAGCCAGAGTGATGCGACACGACCATCGGTCGCGCCACGACCCTGCGGGTCGAGTCGCCAGCCGTCGAGCTCGGGGATGCGGTCGACGGCGACGATCACCGAGTCGGTGTCGAGATGGCGATGCCCCTCGTTCACCAGCACCATGAGATCGGTGCCTCCAGCGAGCGCGACCCGACCAGGGCCGTCGGCCAAGGCGGCGAGTGCCTCGGCGAGCGAGGTGGGGACGAGCACCGACATGCGATGCCGATTGTACAAAACGTCAAGCGTCGGGTGTGTATGGGCAGTGGCGGCAGGCACTCGAGCAGCAGTAACCGCGGTCGGCGAGGAACTTCGCGGTGAACACGGCGAGGCCGGAGACCGGGTCGCGATAGGCCGGTGTCCCTGCCTCGACCGCTGCCGCATGGCGCGCCATCGCCTCCTCGTAGGAGCGATGTCGGGGCGCGAACCGCGACGGCAGGGGGACCATCGGGTCGTCGCGCAGTCGGGCCACGTGCGGAGGGTACCTCCGTGTTGCGACAGCGACCGTAGGTGTGAGTAAGGTGCGGGAACCGAGGTGTGATGGGGGTCACACCGAGCGCCTCGGGGTCCACGTACAACACATAAGGGGGAAAGCACGTGCGAACCACACGGTCGACCGGACGTACCGGCCGATTTCTCGCAGCAGCCGTCATCAGCCTCGGGCTGATCGCGACTGCCT
>JBEBDM010000359.1:0-3877 GCA_041156905.1 Actinomycetota bacterium
GACCGCCCTCACTCGCCGGGTCGGGTTCGAGCGAGGCCCCCACACGCGACGCGTGCAGGTCGGGCGAGCGCACGATCACCCCGTGCCGTCGCGCGTCCTGGCACAACGAGTGCGGACTCCAGAAGCCCATCGGTTGCGAGTCGAGCAGCGCCGCGCAGAACGCGGCCGGCTCGTGGTACTTGAACCACGCCGATGCGTACACGAGGTACGAGAAGCTCACCGAGTGACTCTCGGGGAAGCCGTAGTTGGCGAAGGCGGCCATCTTGGTGAAGATCTGCTCGGCGACATCGCCGGTGATGCCGCGCTCGGTCATCCCGTCGAACAGGCGCTGCTTCAGGCGCTCCATCCGCGCCCGGCTGCGCTTGGAGCCCATCGCCTGACGGAGTTGGTCGGCCTCCGTCGGCGTGAAGCCAGCGACGTCGATCGCCATCTGCATCAACTGCTCCTGGAAGAGCGGCACGCCGAGCGTCTTGCCGAGGCTGTTCTCGAGCAACGGGTGCAGGTAGGTGACCGGCTCCTGACCGTTGCGACGCCGGATGTACGGATGCACCGACCCGCCCTGGATGGGGCCGGGACGGATGAGCGCGACCTCGACCACGAGGTCGTAGAAGCGGCGCGGCTTGAGCCGTGGAAGGGTCGCCATCTGGGCACGGGACTCGACCTGGAACACGCCCACCGAGTCGGCGCGGCAGAGCATCGCGTAGACCTCGTCCTCCTGCGGGAGGGTCGCGAGGTCGACCTCGACGCCACGGTGCTCGCGCACGAGATCGATCGCCCGGTGCAAGGCGCTCAGCATCCCGAGGCCGAGTAGGTCGAACTTCACGAGGCCGGCAGCCGCACAGTCGTCCTTGTCCCACTGCAACACGCTGCGGTCGCGCATCCGACCCCACTCCACCGGACAGACCTCGATCACCGGACGGTCGCAGATGACCATGCCACCCGAGTGGATGCCGAGGTGCCGCGGCGCGTCCTCGATCTCGGCCGCCATCTCGACCACGACCGGAGGGATGCCGTGATCGTCACGCTGCTCCAACGACGACACCCCACTCCACCCGTCGACCTGCTTGCTCCATGCGTCCTGCTGGCCCGTGGAGTACCCGAGTGCCTTGGCCATGTCGCGCACCGCCGAACGGGCGCGGTAGGTGATCACGTTGGCGACCTGCGCCGCATGGTGCCGCCCGTAGCGCTCGTACACGTACTGGATGACCTCCTCACGACGGCCGCTCTCGATGTCGAGGTCGATGTCGGGCGGACCGTCGCGCTCGGTGGAGAGGAAGCGCTCGAACAACAACCCCAGCGACACGGCATCGGCCTTGGTGATGCCGAGCGAGAAACACACGGCGCTGTTGGCCGCGCTCCCCCGCCCCTGGCAGAGGATGTCGGCGCGACGACAGAACTCGACGATGTCCCAGACCACGAGGAAGTACCCGGCGAACCCGAGGTGCTCGATGACCGTGAGCTCGTGGTCGATGGTGCGCCACGCACGAGCGCGCAGTGAGAGGTCTTCTCCCGAGACGGGACGCTCGCCGTAGCGACGACGACCGCCCTCCTCGGCCAGCCGACGTAGGTACGACATCTCGTCGAGCGGACGACCACCCGGCCCGGGCGGGCACGGGAACGGCGGCAGGCGCGGGGCGACGAGCGAGAGGTCGAAGGCTGCGGCGCGCCCGATCGCAGCCGCTGCGGCGACGGCTCCCGGATAGCGGGCGAAGCGCCGCTCCTGCTCGGCCCCGCTGCGCAGGTGGGCCATCCCGGCGGCGGGGAGCCACGGGTCGAGGTCGTCGAGGCTGCGGCGGGCACGCACCGCGGCGACCGCCGTGGCGAGCCGTCGCTGTGCAGGAGCGGCGTAGTGCACGTTGTTGGTGGCGACGCACGTGACGTCGTGGCGGGCGGCCAGTTCGACGAGGGCATCGTTGCGCACCGAGTCGATCGGGTCGCCGTGGTCCCAGAGTTCGACGAGCACGCGCTCCCTGCCGAACAGCGCGATCAACCGGCGTAGTTCGCGCGCCGCGGCCTGCGGACCCTCGGCCGCGAGGGCGGCCGGCACCGTTCCCTTGCGACACCCCGTGAGGACCCACGCTCTCCCCGCCACGGCATCGGCGAGGTCGTCGAGACCGAACACGGGCACACCCTTCTCCCCAGCGAGGTGTCCGAGGCTCAGCGCCCGCGAGACCCGCGCATACCCCTCGGGGCCGTCGGCGAGGAGCAGCACGTGCGCCCCGTGCGGGTCGGGGGCATGGGTGTCGGCGAGCAGACCGGTGTCGACCTGGTGGAGGGTCTCGGCCTCCGTACGGCTCCGTCGCTCACCGTCGGCCAGACCGGGTGTGAGGGTGATCTCCGACCCGAACACGGTGGGCAGGCCGACGGCCCGGGCCGCCTCGGCGAACCGGACCACCCCGTAGAAGCCGTCGTGGTCGGTGAGGGCGAGGGCGTCGAGGCCGAGCCGGACGGCCTCCTCGACGAGCTGCTCGGGATGGGACGCCCCGTCGAGGAACGAGAAATTGCTATGGCAGTGCAACTCGGCGTACGGGACGTGCCGGTCGCCCGCGGGCCGGCGAGTCGCCCCGGTGCCCTCGTCCACCGCCCCGGGCGGCGGCTCGTACGGCTGACGGCGACGCCCGAGGGCCGGCCCGTCACCGCCACCGTTCGGGGCCGCCGAGCCGGGGGCGCGCCCGTCGCGACCTCGCGGAGGTGCGTCGGAGAGGATCTTGTCGATCTCGCTCCACGGCCGAGGCGGGTTGGAGAAGCCCATGGGGTCGCCCACCGTACCGAACACCTGTTCGACTCCGCAAGGGGCTCTCGCCCCGTCTCCGTGCCCTGTCTCCGGGCTCTGTCTCCGGCCCGGACTCCGGCCACTCCGGGGTGATCAGGGGGTGCGGACGAGGCGTACGTCGGGGGCGCGTTCCTCGTTGCCCCGACCGTCGGTGCGCTCGACCTCGGTGAAGCCGTGGCGGGCGTAGAACCGGCGGGCCGACTCGTTGGCCTCGAAGGTCCAGAGCTGGAGCGGTCCGTGCGCCCGAGAGATGGCGGTCTCCATCATCCGGTCGCCGAGCCCACGACCCATCCAGGTCGGGTCGAGGTACAGCTGCTCGATCCACGATCCGTCACGGGCATGGTCGAGGACCATCATCCCGACGATCACGCCGTCGACCTCGGCGACCCAGGTGTCGGAACGGCCGACCACCTCGTCGGCGAACCAACGCCGCACCGAGCCCTTGTCGTGGACCACCGGGATCGTGGGGAGGGCGAAGGCCCGCGAGCGGAGATAGACGTCGGCGATGTCACCGGCGTCGTTGCCGCGGGCTGCCCGGATCCGGGCCTCACCCGGCTGGAGCAGACGCAGGATGCCCTCGAGCCCGACGTCGGCCATCGCGATCGCCTGGTACCACGGGAACCACTCCGCTTCGGGGCTCTCCCCCTCCGGAGGGGTGGGCGTGACGTGCGGGGCCTCCACCAGGTAGCGCAGGTCGAGGTGCGTGTGCTTCCGGGGGCCGGGGTGGACGTCGACGTGGATGAGGTCGGACGACACCAGCGTCGCGTCGAGCCCGGTCTCCTCGGCCGCCTCACGACGAGCCGCGTCCCAGGGCTGCTCGCCGGCGTCGATGTGCCCACCGGGCTGGAGCCACAGGCCGAGACGCTTGTGCTTGTGGAGCAGCACCCGGCGACGGTCGGGGGTCACGAGGATCGCCGAGACCGTGACGTGCACGCGATCGGCGAACTCGTCGGCCGGACGGGCGAGCCGCTCGACCTGCTCGAGGAAGGAGGCCTGCGCCTCGCGCTCACGGGCGTCGGCCGGACGACGATCACGGACCGAGGCCTTCACAGCCTCCCAGTCGGTGGGGTCGAGGATGGGGTCGGCCACGGAGTCGGTCGTCAC
>JBEBDM010000360.1:0-4292 GCA_041156905.1 Actinomycetota bacterium
TCATGCCCGAGCCTCCTCGTCGACACGCACGCCTGCGAACAGGTCGTGCTCCACGTTCCCCTCGCCCGGCATCCCGACGTGCGAACGCGCCAGGATCCAGTCCTCCCACGGATAGACCTCGGCGAGTTCGTCATCGCTGAGACCGAACCACCACGGCTCGGCCGGATCGACCTGCGTGGCGTGCGCCCGCAACGCACCACTGCGCGCCCAGAGGTACTCGCCCACCGGGATGCGGGTGGTGATGCGGTGATCGGTGTCGGGCCGGTTGAGCCAGTCCTCCTCGAAGGGCGACTCGCCGCGGAGGCGGAGCATCCCCTCGTGGACCGCCATCAGACGGGCCTTCGACCAGATCGTGTAGTACAGCTTCGAGGGCTGCCACGGCTCGCCCGCCTCGGGATACCACGCCGGGTCGCCGGCCCGCTCGAAGGCAGGCACCGAGATGTCGTGGACCTTGACGTGGTCGGGGTGGGGATAACCGCGCTGGTCGTCGCCGTAGGTGATGATCACCTGCGGGCGCTCACGTCGGATGACGGCCACGAGACGTCCGACCGCCTCGTCGAGCGGTGCCATGTGGAAGCAGGAGGGGTTCTCGTTCGCCGGGCTGTCCTTCATCCCCGAGTCGCGGTAGCCGAGCATCACGACCTCGTCGAAGCCGATGATCTCCGCCGACCGCCGCAGTTCGTCGGGTCGCAGTGCCGCGAGGACCTGCTTCTCCTGCTCCTCGGTGCAGCCGTGGAAGGGTTGGCCCGGCTCGCGCAGCGAGGGGTTCTGGAGGTCACCCTCCTCTCCACCCGTGCAGCACACCAGCACCGTGCGGACTCCCTCGGCCCCGTACCGAGCCACCGTCGGGGCGCCCTTCGATGCCTCGTCGTCGGGATGAGCGTGCACGGTCAGCAGGCAGAGGGGTGCGTCGGACACGTGGAGCACGCTAACGCCCCGCACGGCCTGCCATCGTGAGCCAGCCCCACACCGGTTCGGACGCCGAGTCGCCCTGCACCCGCACCGATGACCGCTCCCACGTAGTCTGGAGAGGTGCGCAGACTCCCCGTCGCCCTGTTCGTGATGTCGCTCTCGACCGCCGTGCTCACGGCCTGCAACGACGACGGCCGGACCCTTCGCCCGGCCGCCCCCGACCAGTCCGCGTCGGTGAGCACCTCGTCGACGTCGGCACCGCCCTCGGTCGACCAGATCGACGGTGGCGGCAACGCCGACGACACGACCACCACGGCACCGCTCGTCACCGACGGTCTCGCCGGGAGCGACGTCGAACTCCAGGCCCCGTGGGTGGCGGGTGGCGTCCTGCCCGTCGACCAGACCTGCGACGGCGCCAACGAGTCGCCCGCCGTCTCGTGGACCGATGTTCCTGAGGGCACCGTCGAGATCGCGATCACCCTCCGCGACGACAACGCCACCGCCGATGCCGAGGTACTCTGGCTGGTGGCCGGGATCTCGGCCGACACCCTCGGCATCGAGGCCGGCATGATCCCGCTCGGAGCGGTCGAGGCCGTCGGCGCCGACGGTTCGATCGGCTACTCCGGACCGTGCCCCGCGGCCGGCACCGTGTCGTCGGTGACCCTGACCGTGCATTTCCTGGAGGCCCCGTCCGGTGTCTCCGACGGCGATCCGGGCCTTTCCGCCCTCGATGCTGTCACCCAGAGTGAGTTTTTCGGGATCTCCCTGAAGGGATCCTTTAGTCGGCCCTGACACTCGCCGATAGAGAACCCGACACGGACGTGGCGCCTGCCACACCACACCCCCGGCGACCCGCCACCGCACCCCGCACGCAACACCCCGACGACTAGGAAGGAGAGGCCCATGGACGAGATGCTCAGTTCCCTTCCCGTGGGCCTGTTCCGTGCCGATCGTGACGGCCGCATCGTCGACAACAACCCGGCCTTCGCCCAGTTGGTGCGCGGCACCACGGGCACCGTCACCGGACTCGCCCCCTGGGCCAACGCCCACCCCGGCGACCGTGCGGCCGCCGAACTGCTCTGGCAGCGCAGCGCCACCGCCAACGAGCCGATCCGCCTCGAGTTCCGCGTGTGGCACGCCGAGGGCCGGATGGTCTGGGTGCGTCTCGACGCCGCCCCGCTGCGCGACGCCGACGGCCGCGTGGTCGGCTACGGGGGCTCGGCCCTCGACCACACCGACTACGCCACGCAGGCGCAGCTCCTCGATCGCCTCGACGGTGTCGTCGGCGTCACCGACGATGCCGTGCTGATCCTCGATCGCAACGGCGCCCCGATCTACACCAACGCCTCGGCCCGCAGCCTGTTCGGGGTCGAGGAAGAGGTCGACTTCGTCCGCGACGCCAACACCCGCGGCATGCTCCAGGCCATCCGCGACCAGGTGCCCCGCGAGGTCACCAACAGTTCGGTCAGCACGAAGTGGACCGGCGAGGTCGGCTTCCGTGGGCCCGATGGCATCGACCGCACCCTCGACCTCGACCTCGTGATGCACCGCAACGACGACGGGATCGTCGACTACTGGGGCGGTGTCTGTCGTGACATCACCGCCTCGCGTCACCTGCAGAGCGAGCTCAGCCGTCAGGCCAACCACGACCCGCTCACCGGCCTCCCTAACCGCCTCCGCCTGCTGCGCACCACCGCAGAGGCCCTCGACCACATCCGTGGCTCGAAGGAGAGCGTCGCCATCCTCTTCATGGACGTCGACCGCCTCAAGGAGGTCAACGACAACCTCGGCCACGACATCGGCGACGCCCTGCTCGCCCAGGTCGCCTCGCGCATCTCCCACGTCACCCGGCCCTCCGACACCGTGGCCCGCATCGGCGGCGACGAGTTCGTGGTGCTGTGCGACAACTCGATCGACGAGACCGCCGCCCTCGAGCTCGCCGAGCGGATCCGCTCGTCGCTCAGCGGCCGCATCATGCTCAACGGCGCCGAGGTCGAGCTCTCGGCCAGCATCGGTGTGGCGCTCGCCAACTCGCAGCACATCGCCGGGCTGTCGTCGAAGGAGGCCGCTCTCGAGCTGCTCCGTCAGGCCGACATCGCCATGTACCAGGCCAAGCGCCTCGGCCGCTCACGCACCGAGCTGTACACCGAGGCGATGCGCAGCGAGGCCCGCACCCACAAGCAGCTGCAGAACGAACTCGAGCGGGCGATCGCCAACGGCGAGCTCAGCCTCGCCTACCAGCCCATCGTGTACACGCACAGCAGCCGGGTGGCCGGCGCCGAGGCACTGCTGCGCTGGGAGCACCCCGAGCGCGGTCTGCTCAAGCCGGCCCAGTTCCTCCACCTCGCCGAGGAGTCGGGGGCGATCGTGCCCATCGGCGACTGGGTCGTGCAGCAGGCCTGCCAGGACACGCGGGCGTGGCTCGACGCCGGCCTCGTCGACCGCGGCTTCAGCGTCCACGTCAACGTCGCCGGCCGCCAGCTCATGGAGGGCACCTTCGTCGAGCGGGTCCTGGCCACCATGCGTCAGTACGAACTCAGCCCCCACCAGCTGACCTTCGACTTCGACGAGGACACCCTCAACGACCAGCAGCCCGGCATCCTCCGCTCGTTGCAGGCCCTGCGCCGCTTCGGGGTGCAGCTCTCGCTCGACAGCTTCGGCACGGGCACCTCGTCGCTCACGGCCCTGCGCAACTGCACCGCCGACGTCCTCAAGCTCGACGGCACCGTGGCCCGTCTCCTCGGCACGGCCGGCGACGACGACCCGCTGGTGCGCAGCATCATCCAGTTCGCCCACGCCCTCGACATGCAGGTCGTGGCCGAGTGGGTCACGTCGCCCGACCAGCTCCGCCGCCTGCGGTCGCTCGGCTGCGACATGGTGCAGGGCTACCTGCTCGGCGAGCCGGCGATGGCTGCCGAGTTCGCGGTCCGCGCCGGTCGGTAGCCTGCAGGCGTGACGCTCCCCGAGCCGCCCCTCGTCCCCGAGTTCCCCCGGTGCTACCGGCACACCGATCGCGAGGCCGGACGCAGCTGCACCCGGTGCGGTCGCACCGCCTGCAGTGAATGCCTCGTCCAGGCCACCGTCGGATCGCACTGTCTCGACTGCGCGAAGGCCTCCCGCCCCGACACGGCGACGCGGGTGCGGTACGCCACGTCGAGCGTGATGACCCCGGTGACCTTCGTGCTCATCGGGCTGAACCTGCTGGTGTTCATGCTGATCGTCGCCGACGGCGGTGTGTCGGGGAACATCACGAGCGTCCATGCCGACCTCGGACTCAGCAAGGAGATCCTGCAGGGCATCGTCCTCGGCTTCGACTACCAGCCGATCCCCGGCGACCAGTGGTACCGACTCGTCACGTCGGCGTTCATCCACTTCGGGCT
>JBEBDM010000361.1:0-2661 GCA_041156905.1 Actinomycetota bacterium
CGACTCCGAGGGCGGCCCACTGGTGGTGTGCACCGTCGACCAGGCCGAGGTCTGGGCGTCGGACGGGAGTGCGTCGTGGCGACTCGACGACGGCTCGGCCGACTTCGTGTCGGACCCGTGCATCGTCGACGGCCGAGCGTGGTGGACGGCGTGGGACGTGCCGTCGATGCCCTGGGATGTGGCACGGCTCGAGTCGGTGTCCGTCGGCGTCGGAGTCTCCGAGCCGGGTCGCGCCACCCGCACTGGTATCGGCGCCGTGCAACAACCGCGCCCACATCCCGATGGTCGGATGACGTGCGTGCGCGACGACGACGGATGGAACAACGTCTGGCTCGACGATCGCCCGCTGGTGCCCGAACCGTTCGAGCACGCCGGTCCGCCGTGGGGTCCCGGAGCGCGGTCGTTTGCGTGGTCGCCCGATGGCCAGCTCCTCGCCTTCACCCGCAACGAGGGCGGTTTCGGTCGCCTCTGCGTCTGGTCGGTCGATGGTGTAGCGGAGATCGCACGCGGAGTGCACGGTCAGTTGTCGTGGCAAGGGGAGCACCTCGCCGCGCTGCGCACCGGGGCACGCACACCGACGGAGGTCGTCGTGCTCGACACCACGACGTGGGAACGTCGGGTGCTCGACGTCGGGCCGGAGTCGTCGTGGGCCGACCGGCGTGAGTCGATCGCGGAGCCCGAACTCTGGACCATCGGTGAGGTGCATGCCCGCGTGTACCTGGCCGACACGACGACCCCAGTGAGAGGGGCGATCGTCTGGCTGCACGGTGGCCCGACCGATCAGTGGCAGGTGACCTTCATGCCGCGGGTGGAGTACTGGCGGTCTCGCGGCTGGAACATCGTGGTGCCCGACCATCGCGGGAGCACCGGACACGGCAGGGAGTACGCGCAGGCGCTCCGCGGACTGTGGGGCGAACTCGACGTGACCGACACCCTCGACGTCGTTGCCGCGGTCCATCAGCGCGGGCTGGCGGTTCCTGCCACCACCGTCGTGTTCGGTGGTTCGGCCGGTGGCCTGACGGCGCTCGAGGCGGCGTGTCGTCGCCCCGACGTCCTGGCCGGTGTCGCCGTCGCCTATCCGGTCACCGACCTCGCCGACCTGTCGGCGCGTAGCCACAGGTTCGAGGCGCACTACACGGTGGGGTTGGTGGGCCCCCTGCCCGAGACACGCGACCTCCACGACCAGCGTTCACCCGTGATGCACCCGGAACGGATCCGCGGCGTGCCGGTGCTCATCCTGCACGGTGACGCCGATCCAGTGGTGCCCGTCGACCACAGCCGGGCGTTCGCGGCGGCGGCTCGTGCCGCGGGCGCCGACGTGACCCTCCATGAGTATCCGGGGGAGGGCCACGGCTTCCGCGACGCGGCGAACCAGCGTGACGAATACCTCCGTCTGGGTGCCTTCCTCGACCGGGTGGTCCCGTCGGGGCAGGGGTAGCGTCGTCGGCGATGACCGGTGACTGGAACCCCCTCGACCCCGACGCGATCAGGGTGGTGTACGACCTGCGGGCGTGGAACTTCGACCAGCAGGCCGAGCTCGCCTCGAGCCTCGCCGAGCGCGAGATCGCTCATGCGTGGGACGGTACCGACCTCGTGGTCCCGCAGGACGCCGAGGCCGAGGTCGACGCCGTCGTCGCCGACCTCGAGGCCGCTCTCGGTGTCGTCTACCCGGAGGGCGACGACGACGCTGACGACGCGGGGCACTGGGATGCGGGCATCACGCTCGACGACGGCCCGACGCTCAGCCCGGTGGCGACCCTCACGGAGTACGAGCTCGACGAGTGGCCGACGGCCCAACGCGAGATGCTCGAGATCCGCCTCCGTCACGACCGCATCGCGTACCGCTGGGAGGGCACCACTCTGGTGGTGCACGCCGACGAGGAGGAGATCGTCGAGGCGGCCATGGACGATGTGGAGGCGGGTCGTGGCATGTCGGTCGGCCCGGCCGACGACGGGACGCTGCTCGAGGAGATGTTCCTCGCAGCCCAGCGGCTCACCCGCGACATCCTCGATGCCGATGCGCTCGACGCCCTCGCCGATCTCGAGGCCTCGATCGACCCGGTCCGCCCGCCGTTCGGCGTCGATCCGGTGCTGTGGCACGCGGCGATCGGTCACTTCGACACGCTCGTCGACGCGCTCACTGCCGAGGAGGGTGCGGACGCGGTGGGTGCCCTCGAGGCGGCCCGCGCTCTTCACGACCTCCTGCGCTCGCACGTCTGAGGCCTTCGTGCTGCTGGCCGAGTTGCACATCTGGCACACGCGGCCGCTCGCCCCGACGCGTCGCATCGCGCTCGGTGACATGACCCTGCCGGTCGACCCGGCTCCGGGGCTCGGTGGCGTGCTGCTGGCGGCGATCGTCGCCGCCTATCTGCCGAGCGTCCCCGACGACCAACGCGCCGAGGTGCCGCGGTTGCTCGACCAGGTCGTCCGTGGCGAGCGGGTGGTCCAGCCCCGTCTCGGTCATCGCTACCAGGTCGACCGCCACGCGCTCGCGATCAGCGTCCACCAGATGACCGGCGACGCCGAGAACGTCGAGTTCGACCTGCACTCGCTCGGACGCCCGCTCACCCAGGTGCTCGGTGCGGTCTACGCGCTCGAACGTCTCGACCCGTCGCTTCGGCCCGGAGTCGCGGCGGCGATGCGGCGGGCGATGTCGTGGCG
>JBEBDM010000362.1:0-4502 GCA_041156905.1 Actinomycetota bacterium
TCGTGGCCTGCCGCCCGTGGCAGCCTCCGCCACAGGGTGCGCAGTTCGCTCTCGACGGTCGACATCGTCGGGACTCTATGCCCGTCGGAACCGATGCCGCGCCGGCCGGTTCGCGGACCCCGATCCGTGGACCGGTCGGGGTTCCGTGCTGTGATGGGCTGGTGACCGTGCGCATCGACGAGCCCGTCTGGGAGGCACACGGTCGCGTGTGGGCCCACCTCGTGAGCGACGAGAGCCTCGACGAGTTGCATGCCTTCGCCGCCGCGCAGGGAATCCCGCGCAAGGGCTTCCACGGCGACCACTACGACGTCCCGGCCGAGTATCACGCCCGCATGGTCGAGGCCGGTGCGGTACCGACCCCAGCGCGTGAACTGGTCCGCAGACTGCGTGAGGCGGGCCTGCGGCTCACTCCCGATCAGCGGCGTGCGGCGAGGCCGGCCGCTACAGCGTTCGACACCGTCTGACGGCAGGGACTCATCTCGCCCTGACATCCGATGAGGCGGATAACTCCGTCCAGCACATGTGTCAATGGTCTGACTCGGTCGGCTCGTGAACAGCGAGACATCATCGTGTGATCTGACCGATGGGCAGGAGTGTTGGGTGAGTCGTCGTGTGTCCGTCACGCGATGAGGTCGGTGCGAGCCTCCCTCACCGCCCGTGAGTCGAACACGGTGTAAGCGGTGAGACCGGCAATGGCAGTCGCGATGGCCACCCACCATGTCCACGTCATGGTTGACGGCACATTCGTGAATGCCCAACGTTGGGGTCTGCCGTCATCGAACCGGTGGCCAAGGGTGAACAGGATGGCCCCGGCGAGAACGGTCGGGACCCATACGAGTCGAGCACCGAGGACGCTGGATGCGAGGAGAGCGAGTCCGGCGAAGAACAGTCCGTTGCGGATCTGGAGGCCGACGGCATCGATGGTGCGAATCTGGCTGATGCACTCGAGGCCGATCGAGACCGCCCCGATCAGGGTTGCCCCCCACGATGCTCGGAGTCGTCGGAGGCGGCGGCTCGGGAACCACTCCAACTCAGGGCTCGGACGGGTCACCATCGGCCCGAGGATCGTCGCCCAGAGCGCTCCCATGATCCGTGAGACCTGCGCCGCAGCTCGATCGCCGCCGAAGGGAAGGACCACCAACTGGTCGCCGATCGCGAGTTGGAAGATCAGGACGGCCCCAACAGCATGGCGGAGCCGGCCGGAGCACCGACTCCGCACGAAGATCCGGAACGGTCCGGTGCTCCTTCTCTGCCGGGGGTGTCCGCTCACGGGGCTTCTGCAGGAACGAGCCACCCGGGCAGTGCGACGCCCGGAGGGAGTGCCAGTTCGTCGAGTCGGCAGGACCACATCTGCCGGGTCGTCATCTGAAGCCATGCCGTGCGTTCGGTGTCGGGAAGCGAGGCGATGTCGGTGGCGAGGTCGAGCGGAAGGCCGGACGGCGGCCGCGTTCCGCGCCTCTCGTGAACGAGATAGGAAACGGCCTCGTAGATGGCGAAGTGGAGAGGGTCCGGGGCAGCGGCGAGGTCGCAGCTGAAGGGGTGGGTGATCGCCGCAATGGCGGAGTCATGGAGGAGACCGGTCTGGCGGACGATCGACGGACTGAGACCGATGATCCCGACACCGGGGGGAAAGGAGTTCCCGACGCCGTCGAACACGATCCGCGTCGGCGCCGTACCTCCCATCTCCTCCAGGGTGGAGACCACCGAGACGACGGACGCACTGATGTCCTTGAGCGAACCTCTGTACTGCAGAGGCAGGCAGACCACGGGCTCACCGGAGGAGCAATGGGAGTTCAGCGAAGAAGCGGTCGCGGACGTGGTGGGCGTGATGACGAAGAGAACGAGCCACGCCGATGCAACTGCGCCGACACCAGCCAGGAAGCGGCACCGACGTGCCCAGGACCGGGGCGAGAGTGCGCCGAGTGCGACGGTCAGAGCGAGGAGTGCGCCACATCCCGCCTGCGCGAGGAGCCCCAACCGTCCAGGTACCAGGCCGTTGAAGTCGTACCCGCCCTCGCCGAGACCGGTGAGCCGCCGGACGTGGGTGACGGATGTGGCGAGCACATTGGCGAGCAAGAGTCCGCCTGCGACGCTGGGACCGACGAGCGGAGACGGAAACCGCCAACCGATCGATGCGCCAGCCGACACGAACCCGACGATGATCGCGCACTGGGTGATCGGCAGGAGGATCAGCGGAGTTCCGATGCCATCGCTCGCCGTGGCGATAGCCAGGGTTGTGGCGAGCACGGCGAGGTGGAGTGCGACCGCCCAGCCGGCCACTCCCACGGAGGCGAAGAGAACCGAGCGACCACGGTGGGGCAGGGACGGCAGGAGCGGGGCGAGGTGCGAATGCGCTTGTTGGGCATCCCACGCCGCGACACCGGTCCACAGGGGAAGGAGTAGGAGCAGGTAGAGGCCGGACGCGTCGGTCGCCCTGGCCAACTCGTAGCGCCAGTCGTCGTTCGGGCGGGTGAGGACGAGCGTCACCTCGAGACCGATACCGATGAACACGATCCATCGAGCCAACGATTGTCGGAGGGCGGTACGGATCATGGAGTGCCGCGGTTCGGCCCCGTGAGTTGGAGAAACGCGGCCTCCCACGCCGTCACCCCATCGCGGTGGTCGGATGAGATTCCTGCGAGGGACGACGGTGACCCGGCGAAGACGGCCCTTCCGTCGTGGAGGATCACGACCTCGTCGGCCAGACGCTCGATGTCATCGAGGATGTGCGTCGCGATGAGGAAGCTCCGATGTCGGGCCTCCTCCACGAGAAGGTCGCGGACCTCGATCCGCTGGGCGGGGTCGAGACCTGCCATCGGCTCGTCGAGGAGGACGAGGTCGGGGTCGTGGACGAGCGCCTGTGCGATTCCCACGCGTCGCAACATTCCTCCCGACAACTCGCCGAGCGGTCTGTCGTCGAGAGGGCCGAGGTCGACGCGCCGCAGGATCTGACGGGCTCGAGTCCGACCGTCGCTCCACGTGAGGCCACGGAGCCAACCGATGTAGGTGACGAAGTCGAGTGCAGACACCCGCGGAGGGAAGCCGAAGGCTTGGGGTAGGAAGCCGACTCGGGAGGTCGTGATGGCAGTTGGCGTACCCGGTGTGACCAGACCGTCGAGAACGGAAACCGTGCCGGCTGTCGGCGCGAACTTGCCGAGCATGATGTTGAACAAGGTCGACTTTCCGGCGCCGTTCAGGCCGAGGAGCAGGGTGACGCCGCGATGGACCTCGAGGTGGAGGTCGTGGAGGACGGGTCGGTGGTGCGGATAGGCGAAACCGAGGTGCTCGACCCGGACGAGGGTGTGACCCGCGGTGGGCGATGAGGCCATCGTTGGGTTAATAGTCGGATCCTCGGTACACCGTGCCAGAGCACGGGTCACTGGCGAAGGTGATGTCGATGCAGACGCGGGCGCCCACCCGCCCACTGCTCCCGGTGGGGTCGATGCCCCAGAAGCTGATCTGCCCATTCCACGTCGTTGTCGACTGGCTCCGAGGCGTTTGCTGTTCGTTGGAGAAATACCATCCACTGCCGCAACTGATACCAGGATCTGAGTAGCTGGTGATGTAGCAACTGATTCCGTTCGACCACCACTTGTGGGAGACGTAGGCGCCATTGCGGAAGTTCGACGACGTCCCTGAGGCGCGGTGGAAGGACACGTTGCTCAGCACCGAGCCGCGGGTGACATGTTCGCTGTATCCGTCGAAGTGACCGTACGTCTGGCCGGCCGTGTTTCCGTCGTGGGTGATGGACAGAGGCGAGGTGGCCGAATACCACGGTCCGCCGCCGATGGCACTCGCCGTACTGGCGTATCCAGCACCGATGGCTGTCAGCGTCAGACAGAGAAGGATACGACGCGTGTGGCGAAGCGTCTGGGGCATGGTGCAACCTCCTTTTGTCAACCGAATCAGAGTATCGCCTCATGTATGAATGGTCAATGACTCAGAAATGACTGCATGGCGGTGCATCGCCGGTGTGGTGCCGACCCCGGCGCGGGAGATCGTGCGTCTCCTGCGGCGAGCAGGCCTGCGGCTCACTCCGGATCAGCGGCGTGCGACGACCTCTGACTAGGGTCGCCGCATGGCCGACGTGACCATCTTCCATAACGCTCATTGAAACTCCTCGACCAATGCCGTGAGCATTGCCCAGGAACTCGGCGTCGAGCACGACGTCGTGCTGTACATCAAGACCCCGCCCGACGAGGCAACCCTGCGCTCGATCATCGCCGTCCTCGAAGACCCGGTGACCGACCTCGTGCGCCGCGACAGCATGTGGACAAAGCTCGGTCTCACCGAGGCTGACGCCCAGACGCCCGATCAGGTGGTGGCGCTGTTGCTGAAGCACAAGCAGCTCCTGCAGCGCCCGGTCGTCGTCACCCCGACCAAGGCGATCATCGGTCGTCCGAAGGAGCGCGTCCGCGCCCTTCTCGGAGGCTGACAGCGCGGTATGGAGGGCTGGCCGCTGCTGCGCGCCATGCTGCGCGAGCAGCGGCGGGGTCTCGCTG
>JBEBDM010000363.1:0-3988 GCA_041156905.1 Actinomycetota bacterium
GTGGAACAGCACGCTGCACTCGGTCGCCGTGTCCTCCTCCTCGCCACTGCCGACGATGCGCACGACTCCGGGCTCGACGGAGCCACGCCCAAGGCCCTCGTCCTCCTCGAGGACATCGTCAGGGCCGACGCACCGGCGACCCTCGCCTACTTCGCAGAGCAGGGCGTCGCGGTGAAGGTCATCAGCGGCGACAACGACGTCACCGTCGGGGCAGTGGCTCGTCGGGCCGGTCTCGACATCGGCGCCCGGACGATCAACGCCACGACGCTCCCGCCGGACGACACGCCGGAGTTCGCCGCAGCCGTCGCCGAGGGAACGGTGTTCGGACGCGTGACCCCACACCAGAAGAGGGCGATGGTGAGGGCACTCCAGGAGCAGGGCCACACGGTCGCCATGACCGGCGATGGGGTCAACGACGTCCTCGCCCTCAAGGACGCCGACTGTGGCATCGCCATGGCATCGGGCAGCGAGGCCACGCGTGGCGTCGCCCAACTGGTCCTCCTCGACTCGAACTTCTCGGCCATGCCCCGCGTCGTCGCCGAGGGCCGCCGGGTCATCAACAACATCGAGCGTGTCGCCAGCCTCTTCCTCGCGAAGACCACCTACAGCGTCGTGCTCTCCCTCCTGACCGGCGTGTTCGCCTTCGCCTACCCGTTGCGGCCGATCCATCTCTCGCTGCTGAGCTGGTTCACGATCGGCATGCCGGCGTTCTTCCTCGCCCTCGAGGCGAACGACGCCCGGGTGCGCTCCGGCTTTCTGCGCCGAGTGCTCGGCTCGTCGGTACCGGCCGGTCTGGTGATCGCGATCGCGACGATGGCGGTGTTCTCGATCGCCCAGCTCGACGACCGCATCGATCCCGACCATGCCCGGTCGGTGGCCGTGCTCGTCGCCGGGACCGTCGCCCTGATGAACCTGTACCGGATCGCCCGGCCGCTCAACCGACTCCGTGCCGCACTCGTCGCCACGATGGCGTCACTCTTCGCCCTCGCCTTCCTCGTCCCACCCGCCCGCGACGGGTTCGAGCTCCCCCTGACCCAGCCCTGGGCGTACGGCCTCGCCGCCGGGGCGATCGCCGCGGCATGGCCGCTCCTCGTCCTCGGCGCACGGGTCGCCCAGCAGTGGCACACCCACGAGGACGAGACACACGGTTCCCACGGGTCTAAGGTGCGGGCATGACGTCACTGCACGACTTCACCATGAGGTCCATCACCGGCGAAGAGGTGAACCTCGCCGACTACAGCGGCAAGGTCGTCCTCGTCGTCAATGTCGCCAGCCATTGAGGCCTCACCGGCCAGTACGCAGGTCTGCGTACGCTCCACGAGACCCACGGTCCTGACGGCTTCACCGTCCTCGCCTTCCCCTGCAACCAGTTCGGCGCGCAGGAGCCCGGCACCGACGACGAGATCCTCGAGTTCGCCACCTCGAACTACGACGTCTCGTTCCCGATGTTCTCCAAGATCGAGGTCAACGGCGATCGTGCGACGCCGCTCTACTCGTGGCTGAGGGAGAGCACCGGCGGAGCCGACATCGCCTGGAACTTCGAGAAGTTCCTCGTCGGCCGCGACGGTCAGGTCATCGAGCGGATGAACCCGATGGTCACGCCCGAGGACATCGCCACCCGTCTCCCCGACGTCCTCTGACACCCTGAGTGTCCTCGGCGGGCGGACGGTAGTGTCCGCCACGTCCGGCTTCCCCCGCACGCACTCGTGTCCGGAGGTCGGTCCATGCCGCCCACGTCGTCCCTCCCGCCCCTGCCGCGGGTCGCTCGCTACCGCTCCTCGCTGACCCGCGCCGGGTCGGCCGACCGCCCGTGGTCGTACCTGTCGGTGCCATCCGGCGACACGACCCGCCTCGGTGGGTTCGCCGAGGTGCAGGCACTCGCCCGCGACGTCGTGACCCTCGGGGCTCGGCACACCGCCGTCGTGCAGTGTCGGCCCGACCTCTCGATCGTCGGGGTCCTCCTCGACCCACCACACGAGGTGTCGCTGCGGATCGCTGCTGCACCACGCCCTGTGCTCCAGGCTCCCGCAGTGGTCGTCGTCGAGGTCACGACGAGGCCGCGAGTGGTGGGACCCGACGATCTCGAGGGGCTCCACGCGGTGCGATCCATCCTGCAACGCCAGAACGTCGGACTGCTCGACGTGGTGCGCACCGACGGAGATGTCGTGATCAGCCTGTCGATCGCCGGGGGCCTGCCCGACCCGTGGCGACGGGACACCATGGCTTCTCCTGCCTCGGTGGCGTCATGAGGACTACTCCCGACACGATGTCGATGACCGTCGCGAGGCGGTCACACTGCGCCACGAACGGCAACAACCCCCGGCCGGAGCCGGGGGCTGTTGATCCGGCGTACTGATGTCATCCGTCGCCTGTGAGGGACTCGCGGGTCAGGTCCGGGTACGGAACGACCAGAAGGTGTTGCCGTTCGAGTACGTCTCCCCACCAGCTGCGTTCGATGCACGGACGTGCCAGTAGTACATGGTCAGGCTGCCAAGGTTCCGCAGCGTCACCGAGCGGGCCGTGCCGGTCGACACCCAGTTCGAGCAGGCGTTGTCGTTGGTCGTGTCGTAGCAGTACTCGTACTTGGTCGCACCACTCGAGGCACCCCACGACAACTTCGCCGAACTCCGTGAGATGCCGGTGGCGTTGTTGGCCGGGGACGTCTTGTTGAACGCTCCCGGGGGCGGCGGAGTCTGCGTCGTCGCGCTGGCTTCGTTCGACCACGCGGTGAACGTGCCGCCGATGTAGCCGTTGCCCGCACGGACCCGGAAGCAGTAGGTCGTCGAGGCGGCCAGACCGGTCACGGTGGACGACGTGGTGTTCGCTCCGCCCTGGCCGGCCAGCGACCACGCCCCGCAGACTCCCGACGTCGAGACAGCCGACTGGATCTCGAAGAGCGACTCGTCGGACGCGCCATCGGTCCAGGTCAGGTTCACCGAAGTGCTGCTCGCGGCGGTGGCCGTCAAGTCGGTCACCGAGCCCGTCACCGGGACGGCGACAGCGGCGCAGCGCGAGACCATCGCGCCCATGTCGAGTCGACCGCCAGTGACCGTCTTGCCGGCGAGCGAGGTCGTGGGGGCCGCCGCCGCCGTGAGGATGTCACGGAGCTTCGGAGCCGACAGCGACGGATCGATCGAGGCACACAGTGCCACGGCGCCCGAGACGTGCGGGGTCGCCATCGACGTACCGTTGTACGAGGCGTACGAACCCTGCGGCACGCTCGACCACACACCGACGCCCGGGGCGCCGATGTCGACAGTCGCCGCGCCGTACTGCGAGAAGCTCGCGATGCCACCGGCGCTGTCGGTCGCAGCCACGGCCACGACACAGTCCCAGCCGCGAGTGCCACCATTGGTGCACTGATAGTTGGAGGGGTAGCTGGCGGTCGTGTCGTTGTTCGTGCCCGAGTTGCCCGCGGCCGCGATGAACAGCATGTTCGCGTTGCCCGACGCGTTGATCGAGTCGAGCATCGCCTGGCTGTACCCACCGCCTCCCCACGAGTTGCTCGAGGCGACGATGTTCAGGCCGTGACGGATCTTCAGATCGACGAGGTAGTTCAACGCCAGGACGGCGTTCGAGATCGAGCCGCCACGGGTCCCGAGGAACTTGGCCGAGATCATCGTCACGTTCCAGTTCACACCAGCGACACCGATGCCGTTACCACCGACACCACCGATGGTGCCACCGACGTGCGTGCCGTGGGCATCGATGGAGGTGTTCGACGGGGAACCGTCGTACACGCTGGCATTTCCGTTGGCGAAGTCCCAGCCGTTGATGTCGTCGCGGTAGCCGTTGCCGTCGTCGTCGATGCCGTTACCGGCGATCTCGAAGGGGTTCACCCAGACGTTGGCATTGAGGTCGGGGTGGGCGACCTGCATGCCCTCGTCGATGATGCCGACGTAGATGCTGTCGCTGCCGGTGTAGCCCTGCTCCCACGCCTCGGCAGCGCCCGAGCCGTACTGGTTGGCCGGCGACGACGCGTCACCCT
>JBEBDM010000364.1:0-3465 GCA_041156905.1 Actinomycetota bacterium
GCGATGCGTCAGAGGATCGAGGACGAACTCGACTGGACCGCCGTCGTGCCCGAGCACGGCGAGACGGTGCTGCTGGTCAGCTGAGCGGCTCGACCTGCACGAGGCGCTGGGCCTCCGCTGGGTCGTTCGGGGTGCCAGGCGTGTCGCGGCAGAACTCGACCATGATCCCGTTGGGGTCGAGGTAGTACAGCGAGTGGCACCAGCCGTGGTCGACCTCCATGAGCGGCTCGACACCGGCCGCCGACATGCGGGCCCGTGCGGCCTCCTGCTGCTCGGCGGTCGCCCCGAAGGCACAGTGGTTGACCCACACCGGGAGGCCGTTGCCCGTCGAGACATCGGCTCGCCAGTCGGTCTTCTCACCCACGTTGTTGACCTCGAAGAAGGCGATCGCCTCGCCGCCACCGCAGTCGAAGAAGATGTGGCGCATCCACGACTTCGTGCCGTCGGGCAGGGTGGCACCCTGGACCTCGGTGTGGACGAGCGGGAAGCCCATCAGGTCCTCGTAGAAGCGGACGGTCTCGTCGATGTCGCGGCAGGCGTAGGCGACGTGGTGGAAGCCGGTGCTGGTCATGCGGCGGACCTTACCCGTGCCGCCTAGGCTCGAAACGCACCCGACCGCCCGAGGAGAGCAGCCGTGACCGGCAACTGGAACGCCACCCCACTGACCGGCACGTTCGGCATCGAACTCGACGGCGGCGCCCTCCGCGACGGATTCGATCCGGCGTGGCTGACCGGCCTGCTGGAGGAGCACCGTGTGGTGGTCGTGAGGGGTCAGTTCCTCACACACGCCGAGCAGGTCGCCGTCGCCCGTGCCCTCGGCGAGCCGACCCCGGCACACCCCGTCGTGCCGGGACACCCCGATTTCCCCGAGATCCTCGAACTCGATGGTCAGGCGGGCGGCAAGAACGCCCGTTGGCACACCGACGTCACGTTCGTGACCTCTCCCCCGGCGGCATCGGTCCTCGTGGCCGACCACCTCCCCGCGTATGGCGGTGACACGCTGTGGGCCGATCTCCGCACGGCCTACGAGCGACTCGCCGAGCCGCTGCGCACCCTCGTCGACGGCCTGACCGCCGTGCATCGCATCTCGCCGCTCGCGTACTGGGGTGAGCCCTTCGACACCGCCCTCTCGCGCGACGACGCGCAGCGACTCTACGACGACTCGCTCACGGTCAAGCCCGTCATCCACCCGGTCGTCCGACGCCACCCCACCACCGGTCGACTCGGGCTGTTCGTGAACCCCGGCTTCACCACGCACATCGTCGGCATGTCGCGCATCGAGAGCGACCATCTGCTCGGCCTCCTCTACGAGCACTCGACTCAACCCGAGCTCACGCTCCGGCACCGCTGGCGCGAGGGTGACGTGCTCATGTGGGACAACCGGGCGACGATGCACTACGCGACCGACGACTACGGCACTGCCGACCGACGCGTCCGCCGGGTCACCCTCCGCGGCACCAAGCCCGTCGGACCGACCGGGTTCGAGAGCCACATCGCCGACGATCCACTGGCCGTCGTCCGCTGACGCTCGGTCAGCGGCGCAGGGCCTCCGGGATCGCGTCGCCGTGTGCGTCGAGGAGTTCGTCGACGATCGACCAGATCTGGTCGAGCGACAACTCGGCCGACGTGTGCGGGTCGAGCATGGCCGCGTGGTACACGTGCTCGCGGTTGCCCGTCACGAGGGCCTCGACCGTGAGCGCCTGGACGTTGACGTTGGTCTGCATGAGAGCCGCGAGGTGCGGCGGAAGGGCACCGATGCGGGTGGGCTGGACACCGTTGCCATCGACGACGCACGGCACCTCGACGGTGCAGCCCTGAGGGAGGTTGTCGATCAGGCCGGTGTTGGCCACGTTGCCGTACACGACGAGCGGTGATCCGGTCTCGACCGAGTGGATGATCCCCGAGCCGTACTCGTGGCTGCGTCGAACCTTGATCGGTGACGAATCGTCCTCGAGCTTCTGGCGGAGCGACTCCCACCCCGCGATCTGCTCCTCGCAGCGACGCGGGTACTCGTCGAGCGGGATGTCGAAGGCCTCGATCAGGTCGGGACGATCGCGCTTGATGAAGTAGGGCGTGTACTCGCTGAAGTGCTCGCTCGACTCGGTGACGAAGTACCCCGTACGACGGAACATCTCGTACCGCACCCGGTCGGCCATCGTGATCGAGCCCATCGGACGGCGCGGGTCGGCCCCGCTCGCGGCGAACTCCGCGATGCGCGGAAGCAGGTCGACACCCTTGTGCTCGAACGAGAGATAGAACGCCATGTGGTTGATACCGGCAGCGCGGTAGGTGACCTCGTCGGGAGCGATCCCGAGGTCGTCACAGATCTGGTGTGCCGTTCCCTGCACGCTGTGACACAGGCCCACCGTCGTGATGTCGGTCAGTCGGTTCAGCGCCCAGCAGTTCATCGCCATCGGGTTCACGTAGTTGAGATGCAGCACGTCGGGGCACAACTCCTCCATGTCGTGGAGCATCTCCTCCATCACCGGGACGGTGCGCAGGGCGCGCATGATCCCGCCGATGCCGAGCGTGTCGGCGATCGTCTGACGCAGCCCGTACTTCTTCGGGATCTCGAAGTCGATCACCGTCGCTGGCCGGTACCCGCCGACCTGGATCATGCTGATCGCGTGGTCGGCACCGTCGAGTGCGGCTCTCCGGTCGGTGGTGGCCACCACTGTCGGGTTCACTCCCAGCGCGGCTGCGACCCGGTGCGCGACCTTCTCGCTCGTCGCCAGACGCACAGGGTCGATGTCGTGGAGGACGATCTCGCTCGACGCCAGTTCGGAGTACGAGAGGATGTCGCCCATCAGGTTGCGAGCGAAGACCGTGCTACCGGCGCCGATGAAGACGATGCGTGCCATGACGGCCGAATCTAGGGCAGTCAGCCGAGGCCGGGGTGAACGACTGCGAGCAACCGATGGACACCGATGCCTGCTGTGGCCATGTGCAGCGAGATGTCGTCGACCACGAAACGGTGGGCGAGGAGCCATGCGGCGAACTCGGTCGACCCGGGAACGTAGGCGTGGACACGATCGGGAGCCCACTCCCCCACGACGGCGGCCATGACCGCTGGCGCCATGTGGTCGGCGCTGACGAGATGGTCGATCCGCAGGCCCACTCTTGAGGCTTCCTCGGCCACCGCAGCAACGCCCACGACACCTTCGGGGCCGGTCACCACGAGTGCGGCGGCGCCGTCGCGGGCTGCCCAATAGCGGTGAGCGGAAGTTCGGTCGACTCCGGTCATCTCGAGTTCCGCGGCAGAGGCTGCCATGGCGTCCACACGGCGCACCTCAAGGTCCGGAGCACCCGTCGAACCGGCGAGAGGTGCTGGCCCACTCATCTCGAGCAGCGTCCACCGAGTGCGCATCCCCGCTCGGGTGTAGAGCGGAAGGGCCGCCGGGTCGGTCGAGGCGAACGTGTAGCGCTCGTCAGCACCGTCGAGCACCGCGCGGAGCAGGCCCGAGC
>JBEBDM010000365.1:0-3036 GCA_041156905.1 Actinomycetota bacterium
GCAGTTCGACGAGTGGGAACTGGATGGCCTGGTTCGAGGCGAGTGGCTTGCCGAACGGCTTGCGCACCTTGGCGTACTCGACCGCCTGGTCGATGCAGTACTGGGCGGCACCGAGACTGGAGGCCGCCTGGCGGATGCGGTTCTCGTTGAAGAAGTGCTGGACGACCTGGAGGCCCTTGCCCTCACCCCCGAAGATCGAGGCGTGCGGGACGCGCACGTCGGTGAGACGGATATGGGCGTGGTCGCTCGGCATGTTGAACGTCCAGAGGTACTCGAGCACCTCGAACCCCTCGCTCCTGGTCGGGACGAGGAACGCCGTGATCCCGTCGCCGTCGCCGGCCTTGCCGCTCGTCCGGGCCATGATCATGTCGTACTGGGCCTTGTGGATGCCGGTGTTCCAGGTCTTCTCGCCATTGATGATCCACTCGTCCCCATCGCGGACGGCCGTGGTCTCCATGTGGGTCGCGTCGCTGCCATGGTTCGGCTCGGTGATGCCGAACGCGAAGCCACGACGCCCCTCGGCGAGGTCGTCGATCCACTCGGCCTTCTGCTCGTCGGTGCCGTACTGCAGCATCAGCAACAACCCGACGTTGTTGCCGACGATCGAGTGCTCGTTCTGCAGGTCGTTGTGCAGTCCGAGACCCTTGCGAGCCAGGTGCTCGCGGATGATCGCCATGCCCAGGTTGGTGCCGTTCCGTCCGCCGTACTCGACGGGGAACGGGTACCGGTAGAAGCCGGCCTCGTCGGCCAACCGCTTCACCCGGTGGAGCAACTGCTCCCATTCCTCACTCGGCAGGCCCTGGTTGTCCCACTGTGTGCGTGCGTGCTCGCGACGGTGGTCGAAGAAGCGGATGTTGTCGTCCTGCTGCTCGAGCGGGCGGATCACTCGGTCGATGAACTCGTCGAGTTCGGCGAGGAGGTCGACGAGTTCCTGGGGCAGTGCGAAGTCCATGGCCGAAGCATTCCCCCGCCGTGGGCTTCCGCACGAACCGGAGCCCTCGTTGGTGGCAGGATGGGGCCATGACGGACACCGCGACGCCGAGCTTCACCCGCATGGACGAGTCCACCGCCGAGCAATGGGCGGTCATCGGCCAGGCGACCAGTGCCAACCAAGGTCGGGTCGCCGACCGGATCCTGATGCTCCTCGAGTCGATGAGCGAGATCGTCGACGGGTTCTCCTGCTCGCAGCTGACCCACTGCCTCCAGACCGCCACCCTCGCCGAGCGCGACGGCGCCGACGAGGAGATGATCGTCGCAAGCCTGTGCCACGACATCGGCAAGGCGATCAGCGTTCCGAACCACGGCGCCATCGCCGCCGAGATGCTGCGCCCGTACGTGCGGCCCGACGTGTACCACACGATCAAGAACCACCAGGACTTCCAGGGCAAGCACTACTACCACCACTTCGGGATGTCCCGCGACATGCGCGACCAGTACCGCGACGAGTCGTGGTTCGCCCTCTGCGAGCAGTTCACCGACGACTGGGACCAGGTGGCGTTCGACCCAGAGGGACACACCCTCCCCCTCGAGCACTTCGAGCCGCTGGTGCGCTCGGTGTTCTCACGACCGAAGTACCGCTGATGACGACGCCGCTCACGGCGACGGCACGACCGCACTCGACGCTGACCCCGCTCGGTGCTGTCCAGACCGTCACCGGGAGCAAGTTCGTCGTCGAGCACGCCGGACGGCGAGTCCTCGTCGACGCCGGGCTGTTCCAGGGCCTAAAGGAGTTGCGCGAGCGCAACTGGTCGCCGTTCCCCGTCGAGCCGTCGTCACTCGACGCCGTGGTCATCAGTCATGCGCACCTCGATCACTGCGGATACCTGCCGCGTCTGGTGAAGGCCGGGTTCCGTGGCGACGTCCACGTCACCGACGACACCGGACGGCTGATGTCGGTCGTGCTCCCCGACAGCGCGCGACTCCTCGAGGAGGAGGCCCGCTACGCCAACAAGCGCGGCTATTCACGCCACGACCCGGCGCTCGCCCTCTACACCGAGGACGACGCGTGGACGGCCCTCGACCAGCTCGTCCCACACTCGTTCGGGGCGCCGTTCGAGGCCGCTCCGGGAATCACCATCGAGTTCCGCCCGGCGGGTCACATCCTCGGCTCGGCCACCGTGCGCGTCTCGCTCGCCGGTGGGCCCGTCGTCCAGTTCAGCGGCGACCTCGGCCGGCCCACCCACCCGCTGCTCGTCCCACCCGCACCGATCGGCGAGTGCGACTACCTCCTCGTCGAGAGCACCTACGGCGACCGCGTGCACCCCGACCCCCGGGCGGCCGACCGGCTCGGCCAGCTCATCGAGCGGACCGTCGAGCGTGGTGGCAAGGTCATCATCCCCGCCTTCGCCGTCGACCGGACAGAGGTCCTCCTGTATCGCCTCCGCGAACTCGCCAACGAGGGCCGCCTCCCGAGAGTTCCCGTGTACGTCGACAGCCCGATGGCGCTCGCCGCGCTGAAGATCTACCGCGAGGCGTTCGAGGCCTCGGCCGCCGACGTGCGGCCCGAGCTCCACGACGCCGGCGAACTGTTCGACCTCCCCGACCTGCGCGAGGTCCACGACAGCGAGGGCAGCAAGGCCGTCTCGCGCTCGAGCACCCCGGCGATCATCATCGCCGGGGCCGGCATGGCGTCGGGTGGTCGTGTGGTCCACCACCTCGAGCGATTCCTGCCCGACCCGCGCAACAGCGTCGCCCTGGTCGGCTTCCAGGCGGCCGGCACACGCGGCCGGAGCCTTCTCGAGCACGCGAGCGCCGTGAAGATCCACGGTGAGTACGTGAGGGTCAAGGCCGAGGTCTGCGACCTCACCGGCTTCTCGGTCCACGCCGACGCGAGCGAGATCATCGGGTGGATGCGCACCGCGACCACCGAGCCGCGCACCACGTTCGTCGTGCACGGCGAGGCGAAGGCCTCGGCAGCGATGCGTCAGAGGATCGAGGACGAACTCGACTGGACCGCCGTCGTGCCCGAGCACGGCGAGACGGTGCTGCTGGTCAGCTGAGCGGCTCGACCTGCACGAGGCGCTGGGCCTCCGCTGG
>JBEBDM010000366.1:0-2562 GCA_041156905.1 Actinomycetota bacterium
TCGTTCCGCTTCTCCTCGTGCGCTTCGAGATCATCCCGTGGGGTGACGAGACGTACTACCAGTTCCGCACACACGTCGTTGCATGGTTCTTCGCGATCGGATGGCTGATCCACCGGTCGACGACGATCACCCGCCGAGTGATCGTGTCACTCCTCATCCTCGCGACGGTGCCGGGGTTCTTCGTCCTGGAAGACCGCACTGTCTACGTCATCGTGGCGATACTCGCCGTCACGTGGATCCCTCGGATCCCGATGCCGTACGTGGCACAGCGGGTCATCGGGGCGCTCGCGTCGGCGAGCATGTGGATCTATCTCATCCATTGGCAGGTCTTCCCGCCGCTGGCCCGCCTGCTCGACAGGCGCCTCGCCTACGTCGCCACACTCGCGGCAGGTGTCGCTGTGTGGTGGCTGGCGACCCAGACTCAACGGCGCGTGGTGATGGCGGTACGAGCACGCTCCCTCAGGGGTGCTTTCCCGACGACGAGACGACGCCCGACGGACGGCGCCACTCGGCCCACTGCTCAGGCGTAACGCACCGAGTAGATCGGTGGGAGGTTGCTGGCGACGGTGTGCCAGTGATCACCCTGATCAGCCGTGACCCAGAGGTTGCCGGTGGTCGAGCCGAACGCCAGCGACTCACCGTCAGCCGCGATGTCAAGCGCGTGGCGGAGCACGAGGTCGTAGGCGTGGGTCTGCGGAAGTCCGGTGGCGAGCACCTCGAACGACGCTCCGGCGTTGCGGGTGCGGGTGACGATGACCCGGCCGTCGATGGGCGCCCGCTTCTGATCGGAGTGGGAAGGAACAAACCATGCCGTGCGCGGATCGGTGGGGTGCACCGCCACAGGGAAGCCGAACGAGGAGGCGACCTCGGGGTGGAGAGGGGTCCACGAGGCGAGGTCGTTGTCGGAGTGCCAGATACCCATGTGGTGCTGGCACCAGAACACGTCGGGGTGCGAGGGGCTCTGGACTACACAGTGCGGATCCTGGTTCTCGGGTGCCTCGGAGAGTTCCGGTGGCACGTGCGTCATCACCATGCCCTTGGTGTGCGGTGCCCACGACGCCCCGGCATCGCAGGTGCGCCACACGCCGCCGCTCGAGACAGCGACGACGACACAGCGCGGATCGCGCGGGTCGACGCAGATCGAGTGCACGGCCGGCTGATCGAGGCCACCACCGTTCCACTGCGTGCGGTTCTCGACATTCCAGAGGGCATCGACCATCTGCCAGGTCTCGCCACGATCGTCGGAACGGAACAGGCCACCGGGTGCGGTGCCGCACCACAGCGCTCCCCCGGCATCGAGCGCGGCCTCGAGCGCCCAGATGTTCATCAGCGCCCACTCGCGGTCGCGGCCCCACATGTCGATGTCGACGAAGCCCTCGGGCTTGGTCGGGTACTCAGGTACGCCGACCTCGACCCACGTGACACCGCCGTCGTCGGAGCGGTGGAGATGCGTACCGAAGTGACCGTGATCGAGCACCGCGTACCACGCACCGTCTCGAGGGTCGGTGAGCGTGAGCGAGACGTTGTCGCCGAGGAAGTGCTCGCCGACGATGTGGGCCTCGGCGCCCACTCCTTCGAGGACGAAGAGACCCTTGCGGGTGGAGACGTGCAGTCGCTGCGTGGTCATGGCGGTGGTCATCCTCCGGAGAGGGCCTGCATCACGTAGACCTCAGCATCCGCCCCCACCGGATCGCTGAGACGGGCACGGTCCTTCACCTGCTCGCCGTCGATGAACACCGTCATGTGCTTGCGCAGGGCTCCCCGTTCGTCGACCACGTAACCCCGCAGACGGGGATAAGCGGCGAACACCTTCTCGAGGGCCTCGTGCAACGTGCGCGCCTCGACCTCGGTAGGAGGACACGGCACGTGCCGCTGGAGGTTCGCCGTGAACACGACCTTGATCACGGGGCGAGCGTAACGCTGGGTGTCGGTGACCGATCGCCGATGTGGCTCAGTGACACAGCAGGTGCGAACTGTCAGCGTTCGACACTTCGTCGAGCTGGGTGATCATGTCTCGTCGACTGTGGGCGCATACCCGGGCGCACCTCGCCACCCATCCGGCCGGCTGTCGTCTCGGAGAGGATCCCCCTCGCGCGAGCCTTCTCGATCCAACTCACGACGGTGCGTTGCGAGACGTTGCGCTCGGCCGCGATCGTGCGGGCGTACCCGCGACCGATCACGCGATAGCGGACGGCGATCTCCGTCAGGAAGGCGTCGGTGAGACGTGTGGGAACGGCACGGGTGATGTGTGCCGCGTCGGGGAAGCCACCGACGGGGTAGGCGTACGTCAGCGGATCGATCCCCATCGACAACAGCTCGGGCACCGTCACCGTCACGATGAGGAGCGGAGTGACCCATCGGAAGTGCTCCTGGAGTCCGCCGACGTCGAGACCCACCACCGAGCGGACCCGCATCTCGAGCAGCGCTGGCTCGCCATCGACGAGGCCGACGAGCGCGTCGACCTGCCACTTGATCGTGCCGCTGGCGTCCTGGTCGCGAATGTCGACCGTGAGGGGCAACTCGACCACTTCACCGTTCGGCGCAACCCAGCGCACCTTCGGA
>JBEBDM010000367.1:0-8108 GCA_041156905.1 Actinomycetota bacterium
AGCGTTTCATGCCCGAGGTCGACATGGCGGTCGAGGGCCTGCTCTCACTGCTGATGAACCTGCTCGTCATCGAGTTCCGGGCCGAGATCGGCTTCACCGCCACCCAGGAGATCCTGCGCACCTCCGACCTCTTCGCGGGCCGCCGCGCCGAGGCCGAGGAGGCTGCGATGATCGTCGAGCGCATCCGCACCGACGAGCTGATCCACGTGTCGTCGTTGCGCCTGTTCCTCGGTGAGTGCGAGTCGGTCACCTTCCGCACCGTCGACGGTGGAACGATCTCCGGGAGCGAACTGATCCAGCGCTTCTGGGGCGGTCTCGTGCGGTGGGCCACCGTCGACCAGCCGCGCCTCGTCGCGGAGCAGCAGCACACCGTGCTCCACGCTCGCGTGATGCAGCACTCCGACGGCCCCTCGATCTGGTCGGAGTTCGAGGCCGCCGCCTGAGAGTCGTCAGCCGTCGACAGGCTCGGACGGGATGATCGGCAGTTCGAGCGTCGGTGGCGGTGGGTCGTTGTGCACGGCCTGCTCGGCGGGCGCGTTGGTGAGGACGTCGCGCACGTAACTCGCCACCGACTCGGCCATGCCGACGTCGAACCCGGCCCGCTCGCTCAGGAACCAGCGGTGTTCGAGGATCTGGTGGTACAGCTCGGCCGGTTCGAGCTTGGCCGCCATGTCGGCGGGCACGGCCGCGATGGCGGCGTCGAAGCGCTCGTCCATCCACCGTGCTGCGGCGAGGGCCTCGTGCAGCTTCCGGCCACTGCGCGTCTCGAGCACCGCCCGGTAGCGGGCGATGTCGTTGAGGAGCCGACGGGCCTGGTTCTCCTCTGCGTGCAGTCCGGTCAACGTACGTAAACGCTGCATGTGGAAGCCGTGCTCGACCACCCGGGGGACGAGGCGCACGCGCTGACCGTCGTCTGTACGGACGAGCTCGACCTCTGCAGCGTCGAAGCCGAGGTCGTGCAGACGCCGGAGGCGTCGGTCGACCCGGAACGTCTCGTCGGCGTTGAACTCGTCGACCCCCGTGAGTTCGTGCCACAGACGCTCGTACGCGGTCTCGATCGCGAGGGCTGTCTCGACGGGGTCGATGCCGTCGACGAGAAGCCCACCGGTCTGGAGGTCGAGGAGGTCGCCGGCCACGTTCGTGGTGGCGAGTTCGAGGTCGAGCCGCCTCTGGCCGTCGCTGAGCGTCGGGTGCAGTTCGCCGGTCTCCATGTCGATGACGTATGCCGACAACGCGCTGGCGTCGCGACGGAACAGCGTGTTCGAGAGCGAGCAATCGCCCCAGAAGAACCCGGCCAGGTGGAGACGGACGAGGAGACACGCGAGCGCGTCGAGGACACGGTCGCCGAGGTACGGGATACGGAGCCCGCGCCCGGAGAGCACGACGCGGTAGGGGAGCGCGTAGTCAAGATGGCGGGTGATGATCATCCCGTCGGCTCCGTCGTCGCGCCCTGTCACCACGCCGACGACCTCGGCCGTGGGCAGGCCGGCGTCGGCGAGTTCGCGCAGGAGCCGCCACTCACGCTCGGCGAGGTCGTCGGGGAGTTCCTTGACCACGTAGGAGACCTCACCGACCTCCACGATCCGGACAACGTGTCGGTGGAGGCCGACCACGTTGTGCAATCCGTCGATGGTCCAGTCCGCGAGCGCCTCGTCCCACGGCCAGTCGACGAGAGCCGCGTGATCAGCGGGTCGGGCGAGCTGGAGGCGCATCACGGCCTCGAGCTCTCGCGGACGACCAGTTCGAGCGGTGCGGCGACGTGTCGGGCAGCGCCCTCCCCGTCGAGCCGTTCCATCATCAGGCGGGCGCCCGTGCGACCGATCTCGCGCACCTGCTGGCGGACGGAGCTGAGTCCGACCGACTCGGCCACGGGGTGATCATCGAATCCGACCACTGCGATGTCGGGGCCCGGACGCAGACCGCGTTCGCGCAGCGCCTGCAGCGCGCCGAACGCCATCTCGTCGCTCATCAGGAACACGGCGGTCGGGCGCCGGGCGGCGTCGAGCAGCCGGTGCATCGCCGCACGCCCGCCGGAGATGCTGAACCCTCCGTCGGCACGCAGGCCGGGATCGAGGTCGAGCCCGTGACGGCGGAGTTCGCCGAGGAACCCGGCGGCGCGTTCGGTGGGGACGTTGTGGGCGACGTCGATGTGCGACTGGCCCTCGACGAGGGCGATGTCGCGGTGTCCGGCGGCGACGAGGTGTGCGGCAGCGAGAGCGGCACCTGCTGCGTTGTCGACCGCGACGGAGGTCACCGAGTGGAGTCGCTCGCCCAGCACGACGACGGGGATTCCCATCGCAGAGAGCCGTACGGCGCCCTCCTCACTGCAGAACACGTCGACGAGGATGATGCCGTCGACGCGCTGATGGAACTGGATGTCACCGCGGAACATCGATTCACGCTGCCGGGTACTCGCCGAGCCGATGAGGAGATCGTGCCCGGCCTCACTGAGGACCTCTTCGACTCCGGCCACGAGTTCGCTCGTGTACCAACTCGTGAGGACGGGGGCGATCAGGCCGATGGTGCCGGTGCTGCCGGAGGCGAGGCGCGACGCGTTCGGGTTGGCCACGTACCGGAGCCGGCTGACGGCGTCGAGCACCTTGCGGCGGGTGTCGGCGGCGACGTACGGATGGTCACGCAACGCCCGGCTGACGGTGGCGGTGGACACGCCGGCCACGCGGGCGACGTCGGCGATCGTCGCCGGCCCGGGTGGTTGCGAAGACGTCGGCGGTGTCGGTGAACTCGGCATGTCGGCCTCGCCGGGAGGCTATCCCTGTGCCTCGGGAGGAGGGACGAGCTCGCGGAGGAACGACGCGAGGAAGCCGGCCGGTTCGATGCCGCGCTTGAGCGTGAGCACCAGCTGGCCCTGCTCGGTCTTGTAGAGGGCGTCGCGCTGGAGGCGCTTCAGGCGGAGCTCCTCGCTCGTCTTCAGTGTGAGCGGCGCGATACGAGCGGTCTGTCCGGTGATCTGGACCTCGCGCAGGCCGAGACGATGGCACTCGGCGCGCAGCAGTCCGACGGCGAGAAGGCTTTCCGCGGGAGCAGGCACGGGCCCGTAGCGGTCGATCCACTCGGCGCGGATGTCGTCGACCTCTGCCGGTGTGGTGACGGCAGCGAGTCGGCGGTACGCCTCGAGTCGGAGGGCCTCGTCGGGGACGTAGTCGGGCGACAGGAACGCGTCGGTCGGCACGTCGAGCTTGACCTCGGCGGGCTCGCGCACGGGCTCGCCCTTCATCTCGCTGACGGCCTCGTTGACCATCTGGCAGTAGAGGTCGTAGCCGACGGCGGCGATGTGGCCGCTCTGCGACTCACCGAGCAGGTTGCCGGCGCCGCGGATCTCGAGGTCGCGCATGGCGATCTTGAACCCGCTACCGAGTTCGGTGGTCTCGCCGATGGTGCGCAGACGTTCGTGGGCCTCGTCGCTCAGGCGGGCATCCGGCGGATGGAACAGGTAGGCGTAGGCGCGCGACCCGCTGCGGCCGACACGTCCGCGCAACTGGTGCATCTGACCGAGCCCGAGGAGGTCGGCCCGCTCGACGACGAGCGTGTTGACCGTGGGCATGTCGATACCGCTCTCGATGATCGTGGTGCACACGAGCACGTCGAAGCGGCCCTCCCAGAAGTCGACCACGACCTGTTCGAGCGACCCTTCGTCCATCTGGCCGTGGGCGATGGCGATGCGGGCCTCGGGCACGAGTTCGCGCAGGCGGGCGGCTGCTTCCTCGATGCTCTGCACCCGGTTGTGCACCCAGAACACCTGACCCTCGCGCAGGAGCTCGCGACGGATCGCCTCGACGGCGACCCGCTCGTCGTACCCGCCCACGTACGTGAGGATCGGCTGGCGATCGGCCGGAGGAGTCTGCAGCAGCGAGAGGTCACGGATGCCGACGAGGCTCATCTCGAGCGTGCGGGGGATGGGCGTGGCCGAGAGCGTGAGCACGTCGACGTCGTGCTTGAACTTCTTGATCGCTTCCTTGGCCTGGACGCCGAAGCGCTGTTCCTCGTCGACGACGAGCAGGCCGAGGTTCTTGAACGTGATCGAGTCCTGCAGCAGGCGGTGCGTGCCGATGATGCAGTCGACCTCGCCCGACGCGATCCCGTCGATGACCTTCTTGGCCTCCTTCGCGGTGAGGAAGCGGCTGAGGACCTCGACCCGCACGGGGTAGCCAGCGAAGCGGTCGGCGAAGGTGTTGCCGTGCTGGGTGGCGAGCAGCGTGGTGGGAGCGAGCACGGCGACCTGGTGGCCGTCCTGGATCGCCTTGAACGCCGCCCGGATGGCCACCTCGGTCTTGCCGAAACCGACATCGCCGCACACGAGGCGGTCCATCGGGTACGGCCGCTCCATGTCGGACTTGATCTCCTCGATGGCCTTGCGCTGGTCGGGCGTCTCGACGTACGGGAAGGCCTGCTCCATCTCGTGCTGCCACGGTGTGTCGGCCATGAACGCATGGCCCTTGGCGTTGACGCGCCGCTGGTAGAGCAGGACGAGTTCCTGGGCGATCTCGCGCACCGCACTGCGGACACGCGAACGGGCCTTGGCGAAGTCGGCGCCGCCGAGACGGTTGAGGACGGGCGCCTCGCCTCCGATGTACTGACGGAGGGTGTCGATCTGGTCGCTCGGGACGTAGAGCTTGTCGCCGCCCTTGTAGTGGAGCAGCAGGTAGTCGCGCTCGGCGCCACCGATGGCCCGCTTGACCATTCCCTGGAACTGGCCGACGCCGTGCTGGTGGTGGACCACGTAGTTGCCCGGGCGGAGGTTCTCGAAGACGCCGACGGACTGACGTGCGCGGGGGCGGGGTCGGCGGTGAGCCCGGCGACGGCCGGTGAGGTCGGCCTCGGCGACGACGGCGACCTTGGCGGCCGGGATCGAGCAGCCGCGATGGAGAGGCGCGACCACGACCCGTCCACCCGGGCGGGCGACGTCGTCGGGATCGCCCGCGCTCGACATCACCGGGAGGTCGAGTTCCTGCTCGGCGAGGATGGCCGCCATCCGTTGCGCGGAGCCCTCGCCGTCGGCAGCGATCGTGACGCTCCATCCGTCGGCGAGGAGCTGTCGGAGTCGGTGGGCGAGGCCCTCGCCATCGCTGGCCACCGGACCCCATCCGGAAGCCGACACGACGGCCGCGTCGTGCGACTCGGGAACGGCACTGACCGTCCAGACCTGCTGTCCTGCGGCGAGGAGTCGGTCGGGCTCGGCATGCAGACGCGGGAAGCCGAGGGCGGGGTCGCGCTGCCACGTGCTGGCGAGGGCGCGGGCGAGATCGTCCTCCTCGGCGAGCAGGTCGGTGGCGCGGTCTCGCATCCGTCGCGGCTCGACGAGCACGACCTTGGACGTGGCGGGAAGGACGTCGGTGAGCAGCACCGGCGAATCCACGAGCCAGGGGAGCCACGACTCCATGCCGTCGAAGAGCGCTCCGTCGGCGAGTCGTTCCCAGTGCTCGCGACCCCAGGGCTCGGCACCGACGAGCGAGGCGGCGCGCTCGCGGACAGCGTCGTCGGGCACGAGTTCGCGGGCGGGGAAGAGCACGACCTGCTCGAGGTCGTGCGTGCTGCGCTGGTCGTTGACCGAGAACTCGGTGAGCCGGTCGACTTCGTCACCCCAGAGGTCGATGCGGACGGGGATGTCGGCCGTGCTCGGGAAGATGTCGATGATCGCCCCGCGTCGGGCGATCTCGCCACGGTGCTCGACGAGGGTCTCGCGGCGGTATCCGGCCGTCACCAGGGTGGTGAGCAGCTCGTCGGGGTCGACGGTGTCGCCCTTGCGGATGACGACGGGCTCGAGCGAGGTGGCGCCAGGTCCGAGGTGCTGCAGCAATGCCCTGACCCCTGCCACGACGACCCGCGGAGCCGCCTCGCCCTGACGGAGCCGCCAGAGGACCTCGAGCCGTCGGCCCATCGTCTCGACGCTGGGGCTGACCCGCTCGAAGGGGAGCGTCTCCCACGCCGGGAAGAGTACGACGCTGTCGTCGGGCATGTACTGGGAGAGGTCGTCGTAGAGCTGGCCGGCGTCGGAGCCGGTGGGGCAGGCGATCACCAGGGGGCGTCGGTCGCTCAACTGGGCGAGGGCGGCAATGCCGATGGCGCGTGCCGACTCGGGGATCGCCACGATGCCGGCGTCGGAGCCGATCGCCTGGGTGAGAGCCGACTCGGCGCGCAGCAGCCGGGGGAGGGAGGAGAGCAGGTGCGTCATGCTCAGAGCCCGTTGAAGGCCTGCATCGCTGCGTCGACGCCGCGGGTCACGATCATCTCGACCACGTCGGCGGCCCGTTCGACGGCGACGTCGAGCAACTGGCGCTCGGTGGCCGGGACTCGGCTCAGCACGTGGGCTGCCCCGCGCTCCTTGGAGGGGGGCTTGCCGATCCCGATGCGCACGCGCACGTAGTCCTGCGTGTGCAGGTGCTGGGTGATGCTGCGCAGGCCGTTGTTCCCGGCGAGGCCACCACCGAGCTTGACCCGCACCACGCCGGGGGCGAGGTCGAGTTCGTCGTGGACGACGATGATCCGCTGCGGCTCGGTGATCTTGTGCCGGCGGACGAGGGCGCCCACTGCCTGGCCGCTCTCGTTCATGTAGGTGGTCGGGAAGGCGAGCACGACCCGGTGCTCACCGAGGCGCGACTCGGACACGAGGGCCTTGTCGCGGCCGACCTTGAGGGTGTCGCCGAGGCGCCGGGCGAGGATGCCCACGGCCTCCTCGCCGACGTTGTGGCGCGTCCGGGCGTACTCCTTGCCGGGGTTGCCGAGTCCGACGATCAGTGCGTCGACCACGTGGTCTCCCGGGAGGGACGGATCACCCGGGACGGGTGATCACTTGCCGTCGACGACGTGGAAGTCGACGTGGCTGACGGTGCGCTTCACCGGGTGACGCTGGATGTCCTTGACCACGGCGGTGTAGGTGGTGCCGGCGACGTTCAGCGAGACGACGGTGCTGGTGCCCTCGGGGCCGCTCATCGCGTCGCGCAGGTCACGGCGCTCGACGGTGATGGACACGGGCTCCATGCCCTTGCCGTAGACGACGGCCGGGACGTGGTCGGCCGTGCGGAGGCGACGGGCGTTGGCCGAACCGGTGAGGGTGCGGGGCTGGGCGGCGAGCGTGGTGGACATGTCGAGGTCCTCGGTGGGTCGTGCGAGCGCGGCAGTGCGCAGAACAGCAGCCGAGCCTACCGACCCGGAGGCGGAGCGACAATCAGCCCTGGTTCTCGCCGCCGAAGATCTCGCTGACGCTGGTGTCGTCGAAGACGGCGTTCAGGGCGTCGGCGATCAGCGGGGCGATCGAGAGGACCTCGATCTTGGCGATCTGCTTCTCCGGGGGGAGCGGGAGGGTGTTGGTCAGCACGACCCTCGTGATCACGCTCTTCTCGAGGCGCTCGATGGCCGGGCCGCTGAGCACGGCATGGGTCGCCATCGCCCACACCTCCTTGGCGCCACGGGCCATCAGGACCTCGGCGGCCGAGACGATCGTGCCTCCGGAGTCGATCATGTCGTCGTTCAGGATGCACAGGCGGCCGTCGACGTCGCCCATGACCTCCTTGGCCTCGGCGACGTTGGTGGTGCCCTTCGGGCGGCGCTTGTAGATGAAGGCGAGGTCGGCACCCTTGTCGCTGAGGTGCGAGGCCATCCGCTCGGCGACCTTGATGCGGCCGGCGTCCGGGGCGACGATCACGGGAGCCTCGGCGTTCTGGCGGACGTAGTTCTCGAGCACCGGCATGGCGGTGAGGTGGTCGACCGGACCCTCGAAGAAGCCCTGGATCTGACCGGAGTGGAGGTCGATGCTGACCATCCGCTTGGCGCCGGCGGCCTTGAACAGGTCGGCGACCATGCGGGCGGTGATCGGCTCACGGCCTTCGGCCTTGCGGTCCTGGCGGGCGTAGCCGTAGAACGGGCAGACGGCGGTGATGCGCTTGGCCGACGCTCGGTAGGCAGCGTCGATCATGATCAGCTGCTCCATGATCGAGTCGTTGATGCTCCGACCACCGTGACCGCAGTGGGTCTGCATGATGAAGACGTCGTTTCCGCGGATGCTCTCGCCGAAGCGACAGCGGACCTCACCGTTGGCGAAGGTCACGAGGCCCGGATTGCCGAGCTCGGTGCCGAGGTGGGCAGCGACTTCA
>JBEBDM010000368.1:0-7150 GCA_041156905.1 Actinomycetota bacterium
CGGCCCGCTCAGCGACGCCTCCGAAGGCGGCGGCGCCCACGCCATCATCGGCACGCTTCAGCAGGTCGGTATCGCCCTGCTGATCTCGGCACCGCTCGGTGTCATGACGGCCGTGTACCTCTCCGAGGTCAAGGGTCGCTGGGCCCGACCGCTGCGCATGGTCACCGACGCCATGAGCGCCGTTCCCTCCATCGTGGCCGGCCTCTTCGTCTACGCCACATGGGTGCTCACGTTCGGCAACCAGCAGTCGGGACTCTCCGGTTCGCTGGCGCTCTCCGTGCTGTTCCTCCCCACCGTCACCCGCACCTCCGAGGTCGTGCTCCGTCTCGTGCCGGGCGGTCTGCGCGAGGCCTCGTACGCACTCGGCGGCGACGAGTGGCACACCACGAGTCGGGTCGTGCTCCCGACGTCGCGAGTCGGACTCACGACCGCCGTCATCCTCGGCATGGCTCGCGTCATCGGCGAGACCGCCCCGCTGATCCTCACGATCGGCGGTGCGTTCGTCGTCAACACCAACCCGTTCTCCGGCAAGCAGGACGCCCTGCCCTACTTCGTCTTCCGACTCGTGCGCTTCCCGCAGGAGTCGCAGGTCGCCCGCGCCTGGACCGGTGCCCTGGTGTTGCTCATCCTCGTCCTCGTCCTGTTCGTCATCGCCCGCGCCATCGGCGGACGCGGACCCGATCACGTCAGTCGCCTCAAGCGCCGCCGTCTCCGGAAGGAAGGTCTCGCATGACCACCGATCTCGCCAACACGACGGACAACTCCGTCGGACACGACGTCCCGCACATCGCGGCCTCTGGCCTCAGCGCACGCTCGGTGGCGTGCTGGTTCGGCGATCGTCAGGTGCTCGACGACGTGAATCTCGAGATGCGCCCCAACGAGGTCACCGCCCTGATCGGCCCGTCGGGCTGTGGCAAGTCGACCTTCCTGCGAACCCTCAACCGGATGCACGAACTCGTGCCCACGGCGAGCCTCGCCGGGGAGATCCTCCTCGACGGAGTCGACATCTATCGAGGCCCGCTCCCCGTGACCGACGTTCGTCGCCGCATCGGCATGGTGTTCCAGAAGCCGAACCCGTTCCCGTCGATGACCGTCGCCGAGAACGTGATCGCCGGACTCAAGCTCGCCGGTATCTCGTCGTCGAAATCGGAACGTCAGGACCTCGTCGAGTCGTGCCTCCAGCGCGCCGGCCTCTGGAACGAGGTCAAGGACCGTCTCGGCTCACCCGGTCGTGCGCTGTCGGGTGGTCAGCAGCAGCGTCTCTGCATCGCCCGCTCGCTCGCCGTCAGCCCGCAGGTGCTGCTCATGGACGAGCCGTGCTCGGCCCTCGACCCCACCAGCACCCGGCGCATCGAGGAGACGATCGGCGAACTGCAGGAGTCGGTCACCATCGTCATCGTCACCCACAACATGCACCAGGCCCAGCGTGTCTCGCAGCGCTGTGCGTTCTTCCTCGCCGCAGCCGGTGAGCCGGGCCGGATCATCGAGTCGGGCGCGACCCGAGACATCTTCAACCATCCCGTGGACCAGCGGACCTCGGACTACGTGAACGGAGTGTTCGGATGAGGTCCGGCCACGCTCGATCTTCCCGTGCTCGTCGCGCCCTGACGGCGCTGTCGATCCTCCTCGCCGTCCCGGCGGTCGGCTCCCCGATCGCCAGCGCCGAGACCGTCGTCGTCGACGGTGCTGGCTCGACGTGGAGCCAGATCGCCGTCGACCAGTGGCGCGCCGACGTCGCCCGCCAGGGTCTGACGATCAACTACCAGGGTGTCGGCTCCTCGGCCGGTCGCGCCGCCTACTACCAGTCGCAGGTCGACTTCGCCGTCTCCGAGATCCCGTTCAGCGACGGCACCGACGGTGGCGTCAACGAGATCGCGCTGGCAGCAGGCCGTCCGTACGCGTACCTCCCGATCGTGGCAGGCGGTACGGCGTTCATGTACCACCTCGACGTCGGTGGCAGCAGGGTCACCGACCTGCGTCTCTCGCCGACCACTCTGGCGAAGATCTTCACCGGCGCCATCACGAACTGGAACGACCCGGCGATCGCTGCCGACAACAACGGCCGCGTCCTCCCGTCGCTCCCCGTCAAGGTCGTCATCCGGTCGGACGGTTCGGGCACCTCTGCCCAGTTCACCGCCTACATGGCCAGCCAGACGCCGACCGAGTGGAACGCCTTCTGCTCTCGTGCCGGCCTCGGCTCGACCTGCCCGGCGACCTCGCTCTACCCGAACCCTCCCGGCCTGAACTTCGCCTCGCAGCAGTTCAGTGACGGTGTGGCCAACTTCGTCGCCGCCCCGTACAACAACGGGTCGATCACCTACGTCGAGTACGGCTACGCGAAGGAGCGCAACTACCCCGTCGCCTCGATCAAGAACGCCGCCGGCTCGTACGCACAGCCGGTGGCCCAGTCGGTGTCGATCGCCCTCCAGGGCGCCACGCTCAACTCCGACGGCACGCAGAACCTCCGTGGCGTGTACCGCCACCCCGATGCCCGCGCCTACCCGGTGTCGTCGTACAGCTACATGATCGTCCCGACGACGGAGGTCGCCCCCTTCTCCGCAGGCGAGGGTCAGGCCCTCGGCAACTTCATCCTCTACTTCCTCTGCGCCGGTCAGCAGAAGGCCGAGCAGCTCGGCTACTCGCCGCTGCCCAAGAACCTCGTCGAGGTCGGCTTCGCTGCTCTCGCCAAGATCCCCGGCGCACCCGACGCTCCGGCCATCAACACGTGCAGCAACCCGACCATCACCGGTGACTTCATGACCGGCGAGGGTCCCGTGACCACGACTCCTGAGCCTGGCGGTGGCGGCTCCACCGAGACCACCGTGCCCACCGACGGCGGGAGCAGCGGTGGGTCGGGCGGCGGTTCTGGCACCGACTCCGGCACCGGAACGGACGGCGGCTCCACCGACGGGGCCACCGGCTCGATCGACATCGGCACCGACCCCCTCGGCGGATCGACCGGCGGCGAAACCTCGGATGGCTCCGCGACGGGCGTCGACCCTCTCGGCGGCGGATCCTCGCAGGCCTCGGGAGGTGGGGCTGCCGTGGCGACCCCGATGGTGCTCGAGAGCACCGTCTCGTCACCCCCTACGATCGTCTACGTGCTCGCACTCGCCACGCTCGCTGGTTTCCTCTTCGGGCTCCCGGCGCTGGTGACCCGTCTCCGCCAGCGGAGCGGCTCGGCATGAGGCGAGCCGTCGTCTCCGTGGTGATGCTCCTCGTCGGGCTCTTCGTGGGCCTGATGGTGGCGGGGTGCTCGGGTGACTCCGACCAAGCGGCGACGACGACGGTGGCGACGTTGGGGGATCCGGTCCCCCCGCTTCCCGCGGACATCCTCCCCGCAGCGTTCGAGCCGGGCCAGCGCGGCGCACTGGGCAATCTCAAGGCCACCGTCCGACCGTCCGCCGACGGCGGGCCCGGAGTCACCGTGATCGAGGTCGTCGTGGAGAACGGTGCCCTCGTGCCCGTGGTCGTCGACACCGCCTGGTTCCGCCTCTACCTGGCCGATGGGAGTTCGGTCCTTGCCGCCGAGGCCTCGGGTCCGCTCGTCGGACAGGAACTGGCGTCGGAGGCCACCACGACCGTGGTCCTCACCTTCGAGCACGACGCCGAGGTCGAGCCCCTGATGCTCCTCCTCGACGGATCGTGGGACGACCGGGTCAACAGCGGTGGGTTCCTGCTCGAGCCGAGCGCGACCACCACGCCCGTCACCAGCGGCGAGTGACCAGCCCGCAGGAGTAGGCTGATCCCGAACGTGAAATGGGTCCCGTGAGGCCCATACGTGAAAGGACATGCCATGCCTGCACCAGCCGGCGGGGCCCATCCGGGCCAGCCGACCGAGGGGTCGCCCGACAGCGCCGTATCTGGCGGTCGGACCGTCCTCAGCGCCGATGACGTCCGACGTGCCATCACCCGTATCGCCCACGAGATCGTGGAGCGCAACCACGGGGTCGAGGGAGTCGTCCTCGTCGGCCTCCAGCGCGGTGGTGTGTGGGTGGCCGAGGCTCTCGGCCGGGCACTCCACGGCATCGACCCGGAGCACCCCGTGCCGGTCGGTGCGGTCGACGTCAGTTTCCACCGCGACGACGTCGGGCTCCGGCCGATCGTCCCGGGGAGCGTCACCGACATCCCCGTCTCGCTCGACGGCCAGGTCGTGGTGCTCACCGACGACGTGCTGTTCACGGGCCGTACGGCCCGGGCCGCCCTCGAGGCGCTCAACGAGTACGGCCGACCGAAGGCCGTGCAACTCGCGGTCATCGTCGATCGCGGCCACCGCGAACTCCCGATCCGTCCTGACTTCGTCGGCAAGAACCTGCCGACCTCGCGCGACGAGAACGTGACCGCCACCGCCGAGGGGGTGACGATCCGATGAAGCACCTCCTGTCGATCGAGGACCTCTCGGCCACCGACATCCACGCGCTGCTCGAACTCACCGACCACATGGTCGAGGTCAGCAACCGCCCCATCCCCAAGGTGCCCGCCCTGCGCGGCAAGAACGTCGTCAGCCTTTTCTTCGAGGACTCGACCCGCACCCGCACGAGTTTCGACACGGCCGCGAAGCGACTGAGTGCCGACACGATGAACTTCGCCGTGTCGTCGAGCAGCGTCAACAAGGGCGAGAGCCTGCGCGACACGATCGAGACGATCTCGGCGATGGGTGTCGACGCCTTCGTGGTGCGCCACAAGTCGTCAGGTGCGCCGAACCTCATCACGCAGTGGACCGACGCCAGCATCGTGAACGCCGGCGACGGGTGGCATCAGCACCCGACCCAGGCGCTGCTCGACTGCTACACGATCCGCACGGGCCTCGACCGTCGCGACGGCTTCGAGGGACTCCACATCGCGATCGTCGGCGACATCAAGCACAGCCGGGTGGCGCGCAGCGACGTGCAGGCCTTCGCCCGGCTCGGTGCCAAGGTCACCCTCGTCGCGCCACGCACCCTCCTGCCGCCGTCGCTCGACGGATGGCCGGTCGAGGTCTGTCACCGCCTCGACGACGTGATCGCCGACGTCGACGTGCTGTACATGCTGCGCGTGCAGCGTGAGCGCATGGACGACGGACTGCTGCCGTCGCTCGAGGAGTACTCGACGCACTTCGGTCTCGATGCCCGCCGCGCTGCCCGGCTCGCGCCGCACGCGCTCGTCATGCATCCCGGGCCGATGAACCGCGGCGTCGAGATGGTCGTCGACCCGGCCGACCTGCCGGGCTCGCGCATCCTCCAACAGGTCGCGAACGGCGTCGCCGTCCGCATGGCCGTCTTGTTCACGCTGCTCGGCCAGGGCGCCGAGCACAACCTCCGGGGAGAGGCGTCATGAGCGCATCCACCACTCGCACCGTCATCGTCGGCGGCACCGTCGTCGACCAGACCGGCTCACGTCGCGCCGACGTCGCGATCGTCGGCGGGCTCGTCAGCGAAGTCGCTGCATCGATCACACCCGGCGCTGACGACACCGTGCTCGACGCTGCGGGCTGCATCGTCTCCCCCGGCTTCGTCGACCTCCACACGCACCTGCGCGAGCCCGGCCGCGAGGAGGCCGAGACCATCGAGACTGGCTCACGTGCTGCGGCGCTCGGCGGGTTTACCGCCGTCGTCGCGATGCCGAACACCGACCCTGCACAGGACTCGGTGGCCGTCGTCGAGTTCGTGCGCGAACAGGGACGCCGTGCCGGGCTCTGCGACGTCTTCCCGAGCGGCTGCATCACCATTGGCCGCGAAGGGCACGCCCTGGCCCCCTACGCCGATCTCGCCGCTGTCGGAGTGCACCTGTTCACCGATGACGGCAACGGGGTGCAAGACCCGGCCCTCATGCGCCGGGCCCTCGAGTACGCCGGCCCGCTCGGCATCGTCCTCGCCCAGCACTGCGAGGTCGCCTCGCTCACCAAGGGGGCTGTCATGCACGAGGGCTCGTGCTGTAGCCGTCTCGGCCTGCCGGGTTGGCCAGCACTCGCCGAGGAACTGATGCTGCACCGCGACATCGAGCTCGTCCGTCTCACGGGTACGCCGATGCACTTCCTCCACCTGTCGACGGCGCGCAGCGTCGCGATGGTGCGCGCCGCGAAGGCCGAGGGTCTGCCGATCACCGCAGAGGCCACACCCCACCACTTCACGCTCAGCGACGAACTGCTCGAGTCGTACGACGCCGTCTACAAGGTCAACCCTCCCCTGCGCACGGCCGACGACATCACCGCCATCAAGGCCGGACTCGTCGACGGAACGATCGACGCGATCGCCACCGACCACGCCCCGCACCCGCCGCACACCAAGGAGGCGCCGCTCGACCAGGCACCCCCGGGGATGCTCGGGCTCGAGACGGCGCTGGCCCTCGCGCTCGGCGAACTCGATGCACCGGTCGAGATGGTGATCGGCGCTCTCAGTTGGCGCCCGGCGGCCATCGCCGGCATCGCCGACCGACACGGTCGGCCCGTCGCCGCCGGAGAGCCCGCGAACCTCGCCGTGTTCGACCCGTCGCAGGAGTGGACCGTCGAGCCGTCGCAGTTGTCGAGCAAGAGCCGCAACACGCCGTACGCCGGCCGGACGGTGCGCGGCAAGGTCCGCCACACGATCCTCCACGGCGCCCCCGTCGTGATCGACTCCCAGCCCCAGCGCTGATCGCCGCACTCCCCCACCCCGCGCACCCCAGCCCCTCGCGCACCCCACCGATCTCGACGCGTTCCGTCCCGGAATCCGCGACGATGCGTACCGAGATCCTCGGACACGCGCCGCCGCCCAAGATCTCGGTACGTATGGTTCCGGAATCCGGGACGATCTGCGCCGAGATCGGTGGGGTCAGGGGAGGCGGGTGAGGATCTCGGGGCCGTTGTCCCCGACCAGCACGGTGTGCTCGACGTGCGCGGCGAGTGAGCCGTCGGTCGTGAGCACGGTCCACCCGTCGCTGGCCACCACGACGTCGTCAAGACCTCCACCGATCAGCATCGGCTCGATCGCCAGGACAACGCCGGGTGCGAGCAGCAAGCCCTTGCCGGGCGTGCCTCGGTTCTCGACATCGGGGTCCTCGTGCATCGCCCGGCCGATGCCATGGCCGCAGTAGTGGCGAGGGTTGCCGTACCCCGCACCCTCGACGACACGCTGGACGGCAGCACCGACATCGCCCAGCGTGTGGTCGGGCCGCATCGCCCGCACGGCCGCGG
>JBEBDM010000369.1:0-8410 GCA_041156905.1 Actinomycetota bacterium
GCAGGAAGTCCGCAGGCAGCTCGACCGCCCGACCGAGGGCGTTGAGCAGGTCGGCCTCGTGGGTGTGGATGTCGATCACGCCGCGCTGGGCGAGACCCGCACCTGCCGATGAGAAGAACGCCTCGATCATCGGGGCATCCTGTTCCCACTGGGCGACGAGATCGGCCACGGACACACCGCGCGACCGTTCGACCTGGGCGGCCGTCCACGCATCGCCGGGAGCGCCCGCCATGTTGCCCGTCGCCGCATCACGGGCGATCCCCGCCAGATGGGCCACGAGGTCGTGCACCGACCATTCGGGAGTGGCCGGCACGACGGCGTCGTGATCGACGCCGGGAGCCGTCACCAGGGTGACGATCCGGTGCCTCGCCGCCCGGTACGCCACGCCACCGTCGAAATCCCCCTGTGCGTCGTTCATCGCCGCACCATAACCTTCCACCGATGTCCGAGCACTCGCCCACCACCCGAGCGATCACCGGAGGCCGCGCCCACAGCGGTCGCTCGCTCGCACCCGCCCTCTGGGCGAGCAGCGTGTGGGAGAGCTCCGACATGGTCGACGCCCGCAAGCGGGCCACCGGTGTGCGCTCCGGCGAGTTCTACAGCCGCTACAGCAACCCGACCGTGCGCTCGTTCGAGGAGGCGATGGCCGAACTCGAGGGCGCTGAGGATTCGCTTGCGTTCGCGAGCGGGATGGGTGCCATCGCCACGGTCGTGCTCGCCCTCTGCAGCCAGGGCGACCACATCGTCGCCCAGCGCAACCTCTACTCAGCGACTCTCGCCTTCCTCCAGGGCCCGTGCCGCCGCTTCGGCATCGACGTCACGTTCGTCGACGGCACCGAGCCCGGGGCGTTCCGTGCCGCCGTCCAGCCCGGCCGCACGATGCTCGTCCTCGCCGAGACGCCGTCGAACCCGCGGCTGGCACTCGTCGACCTCGACGAGATCGGTTCGCTCGGCGGCCCGATCACCGTCGTCGACAGCACATTCGCCACACCACTCGGTCAGCAGCCGCTGCGTCACGGTGTCCATCTCTCCCTGCACTCGGCCACCAAGGGAATCGCTGGGCACAACGACGCGACCCTCGGCGTGGTGAGCGGCGAGAAGGACCTGATCGACGCGATCTGGGGATACAGCGTCCTGCACGGCGCCACTCCCTCGCCGTTCGACGCGCTCAACGCCCTGCGCGGCATCCGCACCCTGAGCGTGCGCACCGCACACCAGAACGCCAGCGCCCAGTTCCTCTGCGAGCAACTCGAGCAGCACCCAGCGGTGAGCGCCGTCCACTACCCCGGCCTGCCGTCGCACCCGCAGCACGACCTCGCCTGCCGCCAGATGCAGCGCTTCGGCACCGTGTTCGCGTTCGAGCTCGCCGGCGGGGTGGAGGCCGTGCGCCGCTTCCTCGATCGGGTCGAGTTGCTCCACGTCGCGACCTCGCTCGGTGGGCCCGAGACGCTCGTGTGTCACCCGTGCACCACGACGCACGCGAGCCTCACCGACGCCGAGGCGGCCGAGCAGGGCGTCACCCCCGGGCTGCTGCGTGTCTCGGTCGGCCTCGAGGACCCGGTCGACCTACTCGCCGACATCGTCTCCGCACTCGCCGACTGATCAGCCCACGATGGCCACCATCGCCCTCGTCCACGGTCTCGGCGGGACCGGCGCCACGATGCAGCCCCTCACCGACGCCCTCCGCGCGCTCGGCCACGAGTGCATCGTCCCGACACTGCCCGGCCACGGCACGACCGTCGACGACCTGCGGACGCGCACCTGGGCCGAGTGGCTCGCCGCCGTACCGGAGGCCGAGATCCTCGTCGGCCAGTCGATGGGAGCCGCCCTGTGTCTCGCCGCGGCAGGAGCACGCGGCACCGCGGTCACCACGGTGGTCGCGATCAACTGTCCGGCTCCCGATCCCGATGCCGTCGACGGGCTCGAGTGGCGCGTCTCGCGGGGCCACGACCTGATCGACGGCCCGCCGCTGGGCGATGGCGAGGAGGGCTACGAGCAGCTCCCGCTCGCTGCGCTGCTCCAGATGGCCAACGGGATCCTCGGCATCGACCTTGCCTCCATCACGGCGAACGTCACCCTCGTGAGCAGCGCGCTCGACGACGTCGTCGACCCGTCGAGCGCCGACGTGCTCTCCGTCGCGCTGTCACAGCCTGCCCAGCGACTGACGTTGCCGCACTCCGGGCACGTCGCCACACTCGGACCCGACCTCCACCTCATCGTGGCGGCCATCGCCTGACCACGACCGAGTGGTCGCGATCCGTACGGCCGCGGTCGTCGTCCGCGGACGTGGTCGTCAGCTGAAGTAGGGGTTCTCGCCCGACGCGTGGTCGGTGAGGTCGCGCACCCGCTCGATCTCGGGCACCTTCTCGATGATCGTCGTCTGCACGCCCTCGAGCATCGTCATCCGGCTCATCGAGCAGCCATGGCAGCCGCCACCCATCGTCATGAACGCGGTGCCTGCCTCGTCGTGACCGACGAAGGTCACGAAGCCACCGTGCGCCGCCAGCGCCGGGTTGACCTCGCCCGAGATGATGGCCTCGACACGCGCGCTCAACTCGTCGTCACGGACAAGACCCTCGATCATCGGTGCGATCGGCTTGTTGGGGTTGCGGATCACGAGGCCAGCGCTCTCGTTGTGGTCGAGCGTCGCGCCCTCGAGCAGTTCGAGGCTGTTCACCGGGATGATCACCTTCAGGACGAGGTCGCCGTCTCGGTGCGTGCGCACCTCGTCGGTGAAGGCCGCCTTGGTGATCACGTCGAAGCTGAGGTCGTACTGGAAGTCGGCGCCGGGCTCGCTGATGATCTCGAGCCGCAGGCCGAGTTCGCTGGCATCGGGCTCGGTGTCGCGCAGACCGCACAGGGTCGCCAGGGCGGCCGGGGTGATCGTGACGATGGAGCCGACGGAGTCGGGGGCGAGGGGGCTCACGTGTGACACGTTACCGGCCACCATTGACGGCTGCCCGACGGGGCTCGGTGCCAAACTGGACGAATGCGTTCCTCCCGCCGTCTGGCCCTCGCCGCCCTCCCCCTCGCCCTGCTCGCCTCATGCGGCGGCGGCGACGAGGCGGCCCCCACGACCGTTCCCGAGACGACGGCGGCCGAGACCACCACGTCCGAGGCGACCACCACCACCGTCGAGGAGACGACCACGACCCTCCCTGCGGCGGAGGTCTACCCGCTCACAGGTCTGCCCTACACCGACCCGGTGGCCGCCGCGCTGCCCGCCGTGATCGTCAAGGTCGGCAACTACGACGCCCACCCCCAGTGGAACATGGCCGCGGCCGACATCGTGTACGAGGAGATCATCAACGACCAGGTCTCGCGTTTCGCCGTCGTCTACCACACGAACGCACCCGACATGGTCGGCCCCGTCCGCTCGGGACGCCTGCAGGACGTCGACCTGTTCGGTCTGCTCAACCGTCCGATCTTCGCCTGGGCCGGTGGTAACGGCACGGTGATGGCCGAGATCGGCAGCAGCGACCTCATCGACCTGAGCCAGTTCGTCTGCCAGGGAACCTGCTTCCGCAGCGAGGTCGACAACGCCCCGTACAACCTCTTCTTCGACGTGACCAAGATCCGCGAACTCGACCTGCCCGATGCGGGCACCCCTCCGGCGCAGTACACGTGGCGCGCCGAGGGTGAGGCACCCGCTGGCGTCCCCAACACCGGCATCGACGTGCAGATGGACTCCTACGAGGTCGAGTGGATCTGGAACGCCACGACCTCACAGTACGAGCGCCTCCAGAACGCCAAGCCCGACAAGGACGAGGACGGCACCCAGGTCGCCTTCGACAACGTGGTCGTGCTCGAGATGATCTACGACCCGGGCATCTCCGGCAGCCCCGACGCCCGCAGCGTCGGCGCGGGCGAGGCGTGGGTCCTCACCGGTGGGAACCTCGTGCACGGCACCTGGTCGCGCGACGACCGGCTCGATCCCTTCACCCTGCTCGACGACGATGGCGAGGTCATCGCCCTCACGCCCGGCCGCACCTTCGTGATGCTGCCCCGCGACGGCGACAACGTCGTCCCGAAGTCCTGACGTCCGACGGCGGCGGGGTCAGCGACCTCCGCCGTCGACCTCGATCCGCTGACCGGTGACGTAGCCCGATCCCGGTCCCACCAACCAGAGGACGGCCTGCGCGATGTCGTCGGGCTGGCACACGCGTCCGAATGGCGAGGCCGCGTCGAGTGACCGGAGGTCCTGCAGGTCGCGCTGTCCGGTCATCGCCCGGGTGAGGCGGATCCCCATGTCGGTCTCGACGAGTCCGGGAGCCACCACGTTCACGTGCACCCGGTGCGGGCGCTCCTCCCTCGACAGGGTCTTGGCCAGGGCCTCCATCGCCGACTTGCCCATGTTGTACGGAGCACCGTTGGCCGACATGTAGGTGGTCGCGACCGACGAGATCATCACGATGTCGGCGCGGCCGGTCTCTCCCGCTGCCGTGCGCAGATGCGGGATCGCCTCGCGGCTCAGGTGATGCGGGCCGAACGCATGCGTGGCGACGACGCGCATCATCTCCTCCGGGTCGGTGTCGGCCACGGCGCGACCGCGGGAGGCGATACCCGCGTTGCACACGACGATGTCGATACGACCGAACGCGCTCATCACATCGGCCACGAGCCGTGCACAGTCGTCGGCTGCATCCACCGACGCGCAGAAGGCCGCGGCTGCCCCACCCGCTGCCTCGATGGCAGCAACGGTCTCAGCGGCCGACTCGGCGTCACTCCGGAAGTTGACCGCGACGGTCGCACCGTGCGACGCAAGGAGTTCGCTGATCCCGCGGCCGATGCCGCGGGATCCGCCGGTCACGATGGCCACCCGGCCAGACAGGTCGTTGCTGCGCAGTGCGTTCATGGGCGGAGTCTCGCGTATGGCACCATTCATCCCATGTTCCTGCGCAACTGCTGGTACGCCGCCGCGTGGGAGCGCGACGTGACCGACGCTCCCGTGGGAGTCACGATCACCGGCGAGAAGGTCGCCCTCTACCGGCTCTCCGACGGCACCTTCGCCGGCCTCTCCGACGCCTGCCCGCACCGCAAGGTCCCCCTCTCGATGGGCCGCGTCAGGGGCGACATCCTCGAGTGTGGCTACCACGGGCTGCAGTTCGACTGCACCGGCACGTGCACCGCGGCACCGACCAACGGGACGGTCCCGCCCGGCACGTCCGTCCGCTCCTACCCGGTCGTCGCCCGGTACGGGCTGCTGTGGATCTGGATGGGTGACGCCGACCTCGCCGATCCCGACACGATCTTCGAGGTCCGCCACTGGGAGGATCCGGCATGGGGCCGGACCGACGGTGACGACATGATCGTGCGCTGCCACCACCTGTACATCGCCGACAACCTGCTCGACCCCTCGCACGTCGCGTGGGTGCACCTCTCGTCGTTCGCCGGCTCCGGCACCGACGACACGCCGATGGAGGTCACCGTCGACGACAACGGCGTGACGGTGTGGCGGTGGCTGACCGACACCGAACCACCCCCGTTCTACGCGCCCTATCTGCCGTTCATGGGGCGTACCGACCGCAAGCAGGTCTACGAGGTCCGCTATCCGAGCAACGCCCTGATCACGGCCGTGTTCGCCCCGGCCGGCAGTGGTGGCGAGGGGCGCGACCTCCCCGCCGACACCTTCGTCATGGACTCGTACAACTTCCTCACGCCGGTCGACGAGCGCACCACGCACTACTTCTGGTTCCAGACGCGCAACGTCAAGCCCGACGACGCCGAGGTGTCACGACAGTTCGCCGACTCCGTACGGGCCGCGTTCTCGGAGGACAAGCTGATCCTGGAGGCGGTGCAGCGCGGGATGGACGAGATGACGGCGGCCGGTGGGCAGAACGTCAACCTGCGGTCCGACACGGGCGGGGTGCGCTTCCGCCGACGCCTGACCCAGATGATCGAGTCCGAGCAGGCCTCGCCGCACCAGTAACCTCGCTCCCGTGCAAGACGGAAGCCGCAAGGCCATCATCGCCGCGTTCTTCGCGAACCTCGGCATCGCGATCGCGAAGTTCGTCGGATTCATCCTGACGGGATCGGCCGGCCTCATCGCCGAATCGGTCCACAGCCTTGCCGACACCGGCAACCAGGGACTCCTGATGCTGGGAGGAAAGCGTGGCAAGCGGCCCGCCGATCGCGCCCATCCCTTCGGATACGGCCCCGAGCGGTACTTCTGGTCGTTCATCGTCGCGCTCGTGCTGTTCAGCATGGGTGGCCTGTTCGCCCTCTACGAGGGCATCCAGAAGGTCCAGCACCCGCACGAACTCGAGAGCGCCACGATCGCCTACGGCATCCTGATCGTCGCGATCTGCCTCGAGACCTACAGCCTGCGGACCGCCGTCAAGGAGGCGCGCCACGTCAAGGGCGACCGGAGCTGGTGGACCTACATCCGGACGGCGAAGTCGCCCGAGCTGCCGGTCGTGCTGCTCGAGGACATCGGCGCCGAGACCGGCCTCTTCCTCGCGCTCTTCGGCCTGTTCATGGCCGACACCACGGGCGACCCGCGCTGGGACGCGATCGGCTCGATCGCGATCGGTGTCCTCCTCGTCGTCATCGCCGTCGTCCTCGCGATCGAGATGAAGGGGCTCCTGCTCGGCGAGTCGGCGAGCGACGAGCAGCAGGCTGCCATCGAGGCAGCGATCACGGGGGCACCGTCCGTGCGCGGGATCATCCACGTCCGCACGATGCACCTCGGCCCCGACCGGGTGCTGGTCGCCGCCAAGGTCGAGTACGACCCGTCGCTCGAGGTTCCCGAACTCGCTGCTGCGATCAACGGGACGGAAGCAGCCCTCCGTGCGGCCCTGCCGCTCGAGACCACGATCTACATCGAGCCGGACATCCGCCGAACTGCTGCCACGTGAGCAGCGAGCACCGCAATTCCGGACTGCTCGCCCTCGTCGCCGTCATCCTCTTCTTCAGCTGGGGCTCGACGCTCGTCAAGCTCGCCCAGACGCCTGGCATCACGATCGCGTTCTGGCGGATGATCGTCTGCTCGATCATCTGGGCGGTGATCATGCGCGTCGCCGATCACCGCTGGCTGCGCTGGTCCGACCTGCGTGCAGCGCTCGTCCCCGGGATCACCTTCGGCCTCAACATCGCCTTCTTCTTCACCGGCGTGACGCGCACGAGCATCGCCTCGGCCGAGTTCACCGGTGCACTGACTCCCCTCCTCGTCGTTCCGCTGGGTGCGTGGATCTTCAAGGAGAAGGTGCGGCTCGGTGCGCTCACCTTCGGGCTCGTCTCGCTCGCCGGACTCGCCCTCGTCCTGTTCAACGCGCCACCGAACGGTGAGTTCTCGTGGACGGGCGTGGCCTGGATCGGGATCGCCGTGACGCTCTGGGCCGGCTATCTGCTGTCGAGCCGCACACTCCGCCGCGGACGCTCGGTGTCGCTCGTGATGGCGAGCATCATGCCGATCGCCACCATCGTGGTCCTGCCGCTCGGCCTGTTCGTCTTCCCCGGCACCCTCACGCAGGTGAGCTGGCGATCGGTCGTGTTCATCGGCCTGCTCGCCGTGCTCACCGGCACCGTCGCCCACGGTCTCATGGTGTACGCCCAGCGGTCGGTGCCGATCGGCCTGATCTCGATGCTGCAGGTCTCGCAACCGGCCCTGGCCGTGCTGTGGTCGTTCCTGTTCCTCGACAGCACCGTGAACGGCATCCAGATCGTCGGGATGGCACTCGTCCTCGCCGGACTCGCCACCGTCACCTGGCGGACCCAGCGCGGCACCTGAGGGGTACACTCGCCTCAACCGAACGGGGAGCTCGACGGAACGCCGGGCTGAGAGGGTGGCCGCCGCCACCGACCCGAGAACCTGATCTGGGTAATGCCAGCGGAGGGAAAGCGTCGTGCCGGACAGCACCCACATCGCCATCGTCACCGGAGGAGACCCGCTCTCGCCCGCGGCCGTCGACCTCGTCCGTCATTGTTCCGTGATCGCTGCCGACAGTGGCCTCGACCATGCCCTCGCCGTCGGCCTCGAGCCGCGGCTCCTCGTGGGCGACCTCGACAGCGTCTCCCCGGCCGGTCTCGCCTGGGCGCGCGCCCACGATCTCGCCGTGCAACAGCACCCGGCCGACAAGGACTGCACCGACACGGAACTCGCTCTGGTGGCGGCGGCCATCCTCCGTCCGACGCGCATCACCGTGGTCGGCGGCGTGGGTGACCGACTCGACCACCTCCTCGGCACGCTCCTCGCCCTCGGCAGCGAGACACTCGACGGCATCGCAGTCGATGCGGTTGTCGGCACGACGCGCGCGCTCATTGTCCGACCGGGTGCCGCCGTGTCGCTCCCCGTGGCGACGGGGGAGACCTTCTCGGTGCTCGCGCTCCACGGTCCAGCGACCGGTGTGACGCTCACTGGTGCCCGGTGGCCGCTCACCCATGCCGACCTGTCACCCACCACCGCCCTCGG
>JBEBDM010000370.1:0-3513 GCA_041156905.1 Actinomycetota bacterium
GAGCCGCTGATCGACCGCCACGTCCCCATCCCGAACACGTAGAGCGCCGAGAGACCGATGACCACCCGTCCGACGATGTTGTGCGTCGGGAGGTCGACGGTCATCAGGATGATCGTCAGCAGCCACACGCTCACGACGGGGACCGTGATCCAGCGGAACCGGCGGACGCGGATCGGGTGCAGGAAGGTCCAGTTGGTCAGCTGCGTGACGGCGAGGGCGACGCACACCACGGCCGTGACCCACGGGCCGACCTTGGCGAGGAAGAGGGTCGGCACGAGGATGTTCCACTCGCACGGGAAGCCGTTGAAGCAGTCGTCCTCGGTCATCTGGTCGGTGCGCGACATCCAGAGGGCCGAGATGAACAGCACGAACGAACCGAGCGCGAGCGACCACCCGTCGGGGAGCATGTGGAAGCGGTGCATGAACAGCACGGGGATCACGATGCAGGTGACGTAGTCGATGATCAGGTCGAGGGCGTTGCCGTCGATCCGGGGCACGTTCTCGGCGACGTTCCAGGCGCGCGCCGCGGTGCCGTCGAGGCCGTCGAGGACCGTGGCGACCACGAGCCAGATGATCGCCCCACGGAAGTCGTAGTCGGCGACGGAGATGAGGCCGAACATCCCGCACAGGGCACCGAGCCCCGTGAAGCAGTGGACCAGCCAGCCCTTCGCCACGGCGTGGCGGAGTTGCTCGCTGGCGGTGGGATGTGGCGACATGGGCACGGAGCCTACCCGTGGCGGTGGCTAGCGTCGGGGAGGTGAGCAGCCCCGACCCGTCCGTCCCGCTGTCTCCGCGGGCTCTCCCGCTGCGCAACCGTTGGCAGGCGAGCCGCTACCGGATCGGTGGGAGGCTCATCCGCAGGGTCTGGGACAAGGCGATGCGCATGGCGGCGATCGGCCCCGACGACGAGGTCGGGAGCCGGTTCGGTCGCTTCGGTCGGGGCAGCATCATCTGCTTCCCGCCGAACACGATCTTCAACGAGCGCTACATCCACATCGGGGAGGGCACGATGCTCGGTCCCGACATCACCCTCTCGGCGGGCATGGTGCCCGGGCAGGAGTGCCTGAGCGATCCGGTCGTGTCGATCGGCGACCGCTGCCTCATCGGGAAGGGGAGCGGCATCGTGGGGCACTTCGGGATCGTCATCGGCAACGACGTCTGGACCGGGCACCACGTGTACATCACCGACCAGAACCACGGCTACGAGGACGTCACCCGGCCGATCTCCCAGCAGACCCAGCCCGAGCGCCCGGTGTCGATCGGCGACGGCTCGTGGCTCGGTTTCGGGACCGTCGTGCTACCGGGCGCGACGATCGGACGCCATTGCACGATCGGCGCCAACTCGGTGGTGACGGGCGCCATCCCCGACTACAGCGTGGCCGTCGGTGCGCCGGCCCGCGTGGTCCGTCGGTACGTCGAGGGGCAGGGCTGGATCACGCCCTGAGGCGCGTCAGGTGCGGATGTCGCCGCCGAGCTCACCGGGCGGCGAGCACTCGGGGACTTCGTTGCCCTTCACGCCGGCCGTGAAGTCGAGCACGACGTTGGAGACCGGACCGCCGCCCACGACGGTCTCGGTGTACGGCACGAGGTTGCCCTTGCGGAGTTCGCCGAGATAGCGGCGCCGGTCGTCGAGGACGATGCGGTAGTTCTCCTCGAAGATCGCGATCAACTGCCGGTCGCGGTCGTTGTCGACCGGGAGGGCCACGATGTCGTCGAGCATCTGCTCGAGGATGACCGTGGCCTGCTCGACGATGTCGGCGCGCTCGGCCATCTGCTCGGGCGTCGGGTTGGCGATGTAACCCTCACCGATGTCGGCCAGGGCCCGACGCTCGGACTGGGCAGCGACGCAGATCGGCTTGGCGCGCTCGGGCCACGTCGTGTCCTGGAGTTGGTAGATGCCCTGCTCCGGGGCGAGGAACAGGTAGTAGCCCCACATGCCGGCACAGAGCAGGCAGAGGACAGCGAGGAACGAACGGACGGCGATCTTCACGATGCTGCTCCCTGGGGGGTGGGGGCGGGCCGCCAGCAGACGGCGAGTTGGAGTGCGGCGGCGAGGAGGCCACCGACACCGGCGACGAGGCCCGACAGTGTGGCGGACGGGTGCCAGCCGATGACATGGTCGAGCGACCACTCGCCGGGACCAGCGATGCCGATGGCGACGGCCACGGCGACGATCGATGCGCAGTACTCCCAGCCCTGACCCGGGCGGAAGACGAAGAACCCGGCCTTGCGATGGGCGACGACGATCGCGACGACCATGACCCCGACCACCCCGGCCGCGGCGAGCGGCGTGAGGAGGCCGACGGCGAGCAGCAGACCGGCCCCGATCTCGGTGGTGGCGGCGAGGACGGCCTGGGCGAGCGGCCACTTCATCCCGATGCTGCCGAACCAGCCGGCAGTGCCACGGATGCCTCCCTTGACCTTGTTCACGCCGTGGGCGGCGAGAAAGGTGCCGAACACGACGCGCAGGAGGAGGAGGGACAGGTTCGCCGACTGCACGTACCCCACGCTAGGGCCTCGCCTGCTGGTAGACCTATCGGTGTGAGCAACGGGGCCGACGACATGCCCGCGCCCGGGCGACTGGTCCAGGCGTTCCGCCTGATCCGGGCCCTGTTGACCCACCACAAGCCGACCTTCTTCGTCGCCGTGGGTGGCGCCGCAGTGTTCGCGACCTGCACCGTGGGGTCGGCCTTCTACGTGCGGCTGATCATCGACGACATCATCCGGCCGCGCTTCGACGAGGGTTCCGTGAAGGCGTCGACGGTGGCGGTGATCCTCGGCGGGATGATCCTCCTCGGCTTCATCCGGGCCACGGGTGTCGTCGTTCGCCGTACGTGGGCCGGACGCACGGGGTGGGGAGTGACGAATCGTCTGACCGGCGAGGTGATCGACCGTCTCGTCGCCCAGCCCGTCACGTGGCACCGCCGTCAGAGCCCTGGCGACCTGATCACCCGCGCCGGCGTCGACGCCGAGGCCGCGACGTCGGTCCTCAACCCACTCCCGTTCGCGTCGGGTGTGGTGGTGCTGATCGTCCTCTCATCGGTCTGGCTCGTCGTCACCGATCCGCTGCTCGGTCTCGCCGCCGTGTTCGTCTTCCCGCTGCTGATCGTCCTCAACGTCGGCTACCAGAAGCGCGTCGATCGGTTCTACAACACGGCCCAGGACGAACTCGGACGCCTCAGCGCAGCGGTGCACGAGAGTTTCGACGGTGTCGCCGTGGTCAAGTCGTTCGGAGCAGAGGAGCGCGAGACGCGTCGCCTCTCGGTGATCGCCGAACGACTCCGTGAGGCCCGGCTCCAGGCTGTCCGCCTTCGCAGCCTGTTCGAGTCGCTGCTCGACGGGATCCCCTCCGTCGTGAACGTCCTCCTGCTGGTGGGCGGTGCCTACCGGGTGCGGTCGGGTGCGATCACGGTGGGCGAGCTGACATCGTTCATCTACCTGTTCACCCTCCTGGTGTTCCCGCTGCGACTCATCGGCTTCACGCTCTCCGAGTTGCCGCACTCGCTGGCCGGT
>JBEBDM010000371.1:0-8845 GCA_041156905.1 Actinomycetota bacterium
CGGCTTGCGGGCCACCGATGACACCTGCGGGGGAACCGCGGTGCCCGAGCCCTCGCCGAGTTGGCGAAAGTAGCTGTTGATCTGCCGGGCGCGGCGCGCCGCCAGGGTCACGAGGCTGAACTTCGAGTCGACCTTGTCGAGCAGCGCCTCGATCGGCGGGTTCATCATGGTGTCGTACGAGCGAGCGGACATCGGTGCCTCCAGAGAGTGACGCTGCAGTGTAACGGGCCGACGGCCCGGTCAGACCCGGTCGGCGGCGATGATCGCCAGCATCTCGCCGACGGTCCGCTCGAGATCGTCGTTCACCACGACGTGGTCGGCGAGGGCCAGCCCCACCGGTTCCTCGTCGAGGGCCTTCTGGAGGCGCTCGTCGACCTTGTCCTCGGGGTCGCCCCGACCGCGCAGGCGGCGCTGCTGCTCCTCGCGGGAGGGCGGCAGCACGAAGATGAGGACCGCATCGGGGTACAGCGCCTTGACCTGCTGGGCACCGTCGACCTCGATCTCGAGCAGGACGTCCTTGTCGAGCGACAGGTCGGGCGTCGGCGTCCCGTAGTAGTTGCCGAGGAACTCGGTCCACTCGAGGAACCCGCCGGCGGCGATGCGTTCCTCGAAGGACTCACGATCGGTGAACACGTAGGCGTTCGACGACTCACCGGACCGTTGGGCACGGGTGGTCCACGAACGGCTCAGCCACAGGCCGGGGTCGCGCTGCATCAGGGCGGCGACGATGGTTCCCTTGCCGACACCACCGGGTCCGGAGACCACGATGATGCGCCCTGGGCGGGAGTGGGGGCTGCCGGCCGTCACGGCCGACCGCCCTTCACTTCGCGAACTGGGCCAGGAGAGCCTGCTTCTGCTGCTCACCCAGACCCTGCACGCGCCGGTTGTCGGCGATGCCGATCTCCTCCATCAGGCGGCGGGCCTTGACCTTGCCGACCGACGGGAGCGACTCGAGGAGGGACACGACCTTCATCTTGCCGACGATCGGGTCGGTCGACGCGAGGGCGTCAGTGAGGCTGAACTGACCCATCTTCAGCTGGTTCTTGAGGTCGGCGCGGGCGGTGCGGGCCTCGGCGGCCTTCGCGAGAGCCGCGGCGCGCTGCTCGGGAGAGAGTTGCGGGGGAGTTGCCATGTGCCGACCCTAGTGCCTACCCCTGCGCGGAGCGTGGCAATCCGGGGCCGTGTGCGAGTCCGACGAGCTCGCTCGGTGAGAGTCCCTGCCGCGAACACCACTCGACGAGGTCCTGCTGGATCCGCCACGCCGCAGCCGGGTCGGCGAAGGTCGCGGTGCCCACCTGGACCGCTCGTGCTCCGGCGAGCATCAGTTCGGCGGCGTCCCAGCCGCTCGCCACTCCCCCGACGCCGACGATCGCCAACTCGGGCAGCGCGGCGTGCACGTCGAACACCGTGCGCACGGCGACGGGGTGCACCGGACGACCGCTGTAACCGCCTCCTCCCGCACCGAGGGCGGGACGACCCGTCTCGGGGTCGAGGACCATCCCGAGCAGCGTGTTCACGAGGGTCACGGCCTCGGCGCCAGCATCGGAGACGGCCCGGGCAACCTCGACGATGCGGTCGGTGTTCGGGCTCAGCTTCGCCCAGCGCGGTCGACCGACCGACTCGGTGGCCCTGAGGACCTCGGCCGAGAGTTCGGCGTCGTGGGCGAAGATCCCCCTGCGGCCCTCGAGATTGGGGCACGACAGGTTGACCTCGAGCGCGACGACACCCTCGGGCGCGCCGGCGAGCATCTCGGCGGCGCGGCGGTAGTCGTCGACACCACGCCCCCAGATGCTCGCGATCACCCTGGTTCCGGTGGCGAGGAGCGGCGGGAGGTCGTGCTCGAGCCAGTGCTCGACACCCTTTCCCTGCAGGCCGACCGCGTTGATCATCCCCACGCCCGCGGGGTGGACGCGAGGCGACGGATTGCCCGGCCACTCGAACGAGGCGAGCGACTTCACCACGACGGCACCGAGGCGGTCGAGGGGCATGTAGGGGGCGAGTTCGGCACCGTGGCCCGCGGTCCCCGACGCCGTCATGACGGGCGCCGGGAACTCGATCGAGCCGACGGTGACGGCCGAGGACGTCACCGGACGTGGAACTCCTGCAGCGAGCGGACGCTGATCTCGTGCCCGGCCATCTCGCCCATGCCCTGGGCCGCGGCGAGGGCCGCCTCGACGGTGGTCACGGAGCTGACCCGATGCGTGTTGGCCGCCTTGCGGATCTGCTCGCCGTCGGTGCGACCGCCACGGCCCTGGGGCGTGTTGATCACGAAGGCGATCCGGCCGCTCTCGATCAGCGACACCGCGTTGGTCGGCTCGCCCTCACTGAGCTTGCCGACCTCGAGGTCGACCTCGATGCCGAACCGGCGCAGGTACTGGGCCGTGCCGCGGGTGGCGGCGATACCGAGGCCGAGCGAGCGGAGGCGACGGGCCACGACGAGACCGGCCGGCTTGTCGCCGTCGGCCAGGGAGAGGAACACCGTGCCCTCCGACGGCAGCAACGTGCCGGCGGCGAGTTCGGCCTTGAAGAACGCCCGTCCGAACGACGTGTCGATCCCCATCACCTCACCCGTGCTGCGCATCTCCGGTCCGAGGGCGGTGTCGACCTCGGGGAAGCGGCTGAACGGCAACACGGCCTCCTTGATGGCGACGTGTCCGTGGTCGCTCGGCGGACGTAGCAGACCCTCCGTGCGCAGCTCCGCGAGCGTCGCACCGAGCATGACCCGGCTGGCCACCTTGGCGAGCGGCACGCCGGTGGCCTTGGCGACGAAGGGCACCGTGCGGCTGGCACGGGGGTTGGCCTCGATGACGTACACCGTGGTGCCGGCGACGGCGTACTGCACGTTGAGCAGGCCGCGCACGTCGAGGGCATCGGCGATCGCACGCGTGTAGTGCTCGATCACCTCGACCACCCACGCAGGAAGCGTCTGCGGCGGGATCGCACAGGCCGAGTCACCGGAGTGGACCCCGGCCTCCTCGACGTGCTCCATGACCCCGCCGATCAGCACCTCTCCGGTGTGGTCGCGGATGGCGTCGACGTCGACCTCGGTCGCGTCCTCGAGGAAGCGGTCGATGAGCACCGGCCGCTCGGCCGACAGACCACCCTCCTTGCCGAGGCTGCCGAACCCGGCCAGCTCAGCCATCGCCCGGGCGAGGTGGTTGCGGTCGTGGACGATCTGCATCGCACGGCCACCGAGCACGTACGACGGACGCACGAGGACGGGGAACCCGATGCGGTCGACGATCTCGAGCGCCTGCTCGAGGTCGATGGCCGTGCCACCGGGCGGCTGCGGGATGCGCAGGTCGTCGCAGAGCGCGTTCCACTTCTCGCGGTCCTCGGCGAGGTCGATCGAGGTCGGCGAGGTCCCGGCGATGAGACCCTCGGGCAACTGTCCGGAGAGCTTCAGCGGGGTCTGCCCGCCGAGCGAGACGATGACCTTGGGCGGGGTCCCACCCGCGGCAGCCGTCTCGGCGGCGATCACGTTCAGGACGTCCTCACGCGTGAGCGGCTCGAAGTACAGGCGGTCGCTCGTGTCGTAGTCGGTCGAGACCGTCTCGGGGTTGCAGTTGACCATGACCGTCTCGAAGCCGGCGTCGCGCAGGGCGAACGAGGCGTGGACACAGCAGTAGTCGAACTCGATGCCCTGGCCGATGCGGTTGGGACCGCTCCCGAGGATCACGACACGCGGGCGGTCGCTGGAACGGACCTCGCTCTCGTCCTCCCAGGTCGAGTAGTGGTACGGCGTCTCGGCGTCGAACTCCGCGGCGCACGTGTCGACGGTCTTGTAGGTCGGCATCACACCGGCGGCCTCGCGGGCGGCGCGCACCGTCAATTCGTCGGTCGACCACAGCCATGCGAGCTGGGCGTCGGCGAAGCCGAACTGCTTGGCCCGCTTCCACTGGCGACGGGTCATCGTGGAGGGCGACAGATCGGCGATCGCGGCGCGCTCGTCCATGATCTGCTGCATCTGGTCGAGGAACCACGGGTCGATGCGACATGCCTCGTGGACACGGTCGACCGACACGCCGCGGCGCAGGAGTTCGCCCGCCTGGAAGATGCGCTCGGGGGTCGCGATCGCCACCTGGGCGAGCAGCTGCTCGTCGGTACGGTCGGCCATGAGCGCCTCACCAGGGTCGCAACCGAGGCCGAGTCGACCCTGTTCGAGGGAACGCAGGCCCTTCTGGAGGCTCTCGGTGAAGGTGCGGCCGATCGACATCGCCTCCCCCACCGACTGCATCTGCGTGCCGAGCACCCCACTGGTGCCGGGCAGCTTCTCGAAGGCCCAGCGCGGGATCTTGGTGACGACGTAGTCGATCGAGGGCTCGAAGCTCGCCGGCGTCGAGTTGGTCTCGGTGCGCGTGATGTCGTTGGTGATCTCGTCGAGGGTGTATCCGACGGCGAGCTTGGCGGCGATCTTGGCGATCGGGAAGCCCGTGGCCTTCGAGGCGAGGGCGGATGACCGCGACACGCGCGGGTTCATCTCGATCACGACCTGCTCGCCCGTGGCCGGGTTGACCGCGAACTGCACGTTGCTGCCACCGGTCTCGACACCGACGCGGCGGATGCAGGCGAACGCAGCGTCGCGCATCTCCTGGTACTCGACGTCGGTGAGCGTCTGGGCGGGGGCCACGGTGATCGAGTCACCGGTGTGCACACCCATCGGGTCGACGTTCTCGATCGAGCAGATGATCACGCAGTTGTCGGCGCGGTCACGCATGACCTCGAGCTCGTACTCCTTCCAGCCGGCGATGCTCTTCTCGATGAGGATCTCGCTGATCGGGCTGGCGGCGAGGCCGTTGGCCGCGACGACCTCGAACTCCTCCGGGGTCGAGGCGATGCCCGTCCCGCGGCCGCCGAGGATGTAGGCGGGGCGGATGATGCACGGGAGGCCGATCTCGCGCAGGACCTCGCGCGACTCCTCCATCGTGTGGGCGATGCCACTGGCCGGCACGTTCAGGCCGATCTCGAGCATCGCCTGCTTGAACTGGTCGCGGTCCTCGGCGGTGGCGATGGCGACGGCGTTGGCGCCGATCATCTCCGGGGTGCCGGGATGTCCGATGACGCCACGCTCGTAGAGCGCCATCGCCGTGTTCAGACCCGTCTGTCCTCCGAGGGTGGGAAGCACAGCGTCGGGCTTCTCGCGCTCGATGATCCGGGCCACGACGTCGGGCGTGATCGGCTCGACGTAGGTGGCGTCGGCGAAGTCGGGGTCGGTCATGATCGTCGCCGGGTTCGAGTTCACGAGGATGACGCGGTAGCCCTCCTCACGGAGAACACGACAGGCCTGGGTGCCCGAGTAGTCGAACTCGCACGCCTGACCGATGACGATCGGACCCGAGCCGATGATGAGGATGCTGTGGAGGTCGTCGCGACGCGGCATCACGCACCAGCCTTCGCGTGGAAGTCGTTCATCAGGTCGTCGAACATGCCGAACAGGTACCTCGAGTCGTGGGGTCCCGGTCCGGCTTCCGGGTGGTACTGGACGCTGAAGGCGGGGGCGCCGAGCACCCGCATCCCCTCGTTGGTGAGGTCGTTGAGGTTGAGGTGGGTGACCTCGACGCGCCCCTCGAGGCTCGCCGGGTCGACACAGAAGTTGTGGTTCTGACTGGTGATCTCGACCCGACCCGTGGCCTCGTGACGCACCGGGTGGTTGCCACCGTGGTGACCGAAGGGCAGCTTGAACGTCGAGCCACCGAGCGCCCGGCTGAGCAACTGGTGACCGAGGCAGATCCCGAACACGGGAACCTCGCCGACGAGTGCCGCGATCGTGTCGGTGGCGCCCGCGACCATCGCGGGGTCGCCGGGACCGTTGCTGAGGAAGACGCCGTGCGGCGAGCGGGCGAGGATGTCGGCTGCCGAGGTCCCGGCAGGGACCACCTCGACGGTGCCGAGGGTCGACAGGTGGCGCAGGATCGTGGTCTTGATGCCGAAGTCGACGGCGACGATGCGACGGGGACCCTCCCCCACCGAGTACGGCTCGGGGGTGGTCACGACGGCCGTGAGGTCGATGCCGTCGGTGCCGCGCTCGGCTGCAACAGCAGCCTTGAGGGTGGCCTCGTCGGCGGTGCCGAACACGCCGGACATCGCCCCGGAGTCACGGAGGAGTCGCGTGAGGCGGCGAGTGTCGATCCCGGCGATGCCGCTGATGCCGAAGCGGCGTAGCAGGGCGTCGAGCGAATCCTCGGCCCGCTGGTTGCTGTGGCGACGGGCGAGTTCACGCACGATCACACCGCGGCAGAACGGCCGTGCCGACTCGAAGTCGTGATCGTTGACGCCGTAGTTCCCGATGTGCGGGTTCGTGAAGGTGATGACCTGGCCGGCGTAACTCGGGTCGGTGATGACCTCCTGGTACCCCGACAGGGTCGTGTTGAACACGACCTCTCCCCCGGCCACGCCACCGACGGGGTCGGCACCGATCAGTTCGCCCTCGAAGACGCTGCCGTCGGCCATCAACAGGACGGCCTCACGCGGCGACATCGGACACCTCGCTCGAGACGGAGGAGTCACACGACTCGAACGGACCGGACATCCACACGGACTGCATACTCATGCAATCTACGGTATGGACATTCATTTCACGCCTCGCGGCGTGACACGACGACGGCGTGCCCACGTGTTCTCCTTCCGTACGGGCCTCACAGGACCCGTTTCACGGTCGGGACGTGACTCTAGCGCGGGGCCACGGCGCGAACGGCGCGCGTCGCACGGTGACCTCAGCGGTCCGGGTACCTCAGGTCGAGGAGGCTGCACGACGCCTCCTGCGGAGCCACGTCGACGGCCACACTGGTGCCGGTCCGGCGCAGGACAACCACCGACGTGGACTCGTAGATCACCTCGAACGGTCCCCCCTCGACGATCATCGCATCGAACAGGTCGAAGTTCCCGACACCGATCTGGGTCTTGTCGAGCACCACGTACTCGATCGTCGCCGGATCAGGGAGGCGATCGCAGTCGTCGTTGCCCCACACCGACACGAGGAACGGGTTCGGCCAGTCGTACGCGTGCCGCCGGTGCGTGAGGTGCGGGAGGAGCTGGTAGGTGGCCGAGACCGAGGCCCCATCGGGGACCAGCGCCACCGCCTCGCGCAACGATTCCGTGCGCGGCAGCTCGACGGCCCAGACCTGCGAGTCGCGGCGGTTCAGCGGCGACGGCGACCACATCACGTTGGTCACGTACGCCGACACGAGCAACGCCGCAGGAAGCGCTGCCTTCAGGTAGCGATGACGCCAGAGCAGACGCGAGCCGTGGATCGCCGAGATGACCAACGGGGCGATCATCACCGACGTGTACTGGTAACGGATCATGCGCGCGTAGGGGCTCAGACCGATGACGCTCGCCAGCATCTGCGGCGCCGCCATCAGCAGACCGAGCGGGTGCAGCAGGTGCATCCAGCCCAGCGGCCACGAGAGTTGCCGGTAGAACTCGAGACGGTCGGGCGCCGTGGCATCACGCCAGACCCACGACGGGTTGGACACGACGTTGGACAGGATCTCCGGGACGTTCGATCCGTAGTTGCCGTAGAAGTAGGTGATGTAGAAGGGCTCCTTGCCACCGTTGAACTGCGGAAGCACGAACCGGGTCGCCACCAGGTACCACACCACTCCGAGGGCGACGAGACCGCCACACCGGAGGAGTACTACTCGCCTCTGCGGCGACCGGCGCAGGTGCCACGGCAGGACCAGGCCCATCATCGCCACGGCGAGCGCCACGTCCTCCCGCGCGCACAGCGCGAGGAGCACCATCGCATAGGCCCATCGCCAGCGTTCGCGCCCCGCGAACCACCACGCGTAGAGCATCGGGGTGATCACGAACGCCTCGGGATGGAACATCGCCCACGAGATCCACTGCAGTGGCGCGTAGAGGAGCACGACGACTCCCCACACGAGACCCATCCACGGGTTCGCGAACCGGTCGCGTGCGATCAGATAGGCGGGCCACGCCGCCGCACCGAGCGCGATCGCCTGGACCACGTAGAGGAACGAGGGGCCTGCGCCCAGCCAGTAGAACGGGACGAGCAGGTACAGCACCGGGTTGACGTGGTGGCCCCACACGTCGAGGCCACGGACGCTCATGAACGTGTCGCCACCGCGCGACAGCAGCCACACCGCCTGGTCGTAGATCCCCATGTCGTACGACCACGTGCCGAAGTTGCGGTGGTTCTGCACACCGAGGCTCCCGAACACCGCCATGAAGATCACCGAGGCGAGCAGGACCAGCCAGGCAGCCGGATGCATCCCGGCTGCACGACGGCGTAGCGCGTCGATCGTGGCCCGCGTCCGGGCAACCATCGGTGGGGCCAACGAGGCGAGTCGTCCGGCCACGATCGGATCGGTCAGGCGGGTCGCAGCTCGGCGACCGTCGCCGACAGCACGCCGTTCACGAACCGGCCGGAATCGTCCGTACCGAACCGCTTGGCGAGGCGGACGGCCTCGTCGATCACCACGGCGACCGGGACCTCGGGACGGCACGACAGCTCGAAGGTCCCGATCCGGAGCACCGTCCGGTCGATGCTCGCCATGCGGGTCACGGTCCAGCCCTTGGAGTGCGCTCCGATGACGGAGTCGAGGCGCTCCATGTGCTCCTCGACCCCCGTCACGAGCAGACGAGTGAGGTCGTCGGGACGCGTGACCTGGGCCTCGACCACGTCGGCGGGCGAGGCACCCTTGGCCTCGGCCTCGTAGAGCAGGATCAGGGCGCGCTCGCGTGAATCACTGCGCTCGTCGCCGCCGAGCGGGGACTGGCCCGGTCGGGCGGGACGCCGGGCCATCGTCAGACCCGCGTGATGTAGTCGCCGCTGCGCGTGTCGACCTTGACGCGATCGCCGATGTTGACGAACAGGGGAACC
>JBEBDM010000372.1:0-3018 GCA_041156905.1 Actinomycetota bacterium
ACCGCGAGACCCAGGCGCTGTTCGAGCGCCTCGATCCCGCCGTGTGGGAGAGCACCGGCCACGATCCGCTCCGGATGCTCGGCGAGATCACCAACGCCCGCTGGAACGTCCTCGCCGACGACCCCTCGATCATCGCTGCCTGCCATGCCGCCAGCGCCCGCCTCGACGACGCGATGACCTCACCCCGCTGGTTCCAGGGCCGCGACGGCACTCCCCTCGCACAGGTCGCGTACTTCGCCGCCGAGTTCGGCCTCTCCGAGACGCTGCCGCAGTACTCGGGCGGTCTCGGCATCCTCGCCGGCGACCACCTCAAGGCGGCCTCCGACCTCGGCATCCCGCTCGTGGCCGTCGGTCTCCTCTACGCCGAGGGCTACTTCCGTCAGCGACTCAACGCCGACGCCTGGCAGGAGGAGCGCTACCCGCTCCTCGACCCGCACGGGCTCGCGCTGCACCCGACGGGCGTGACCGTCGGTGTCGACATCGCCGGCGAGCACGTGGCCGTGCGCGTGTGGCGCGTCCAGGTCGGCCGCATCACCCTCCTCCTCCTCGACACCGCCGTGGAGGGCAACGGCGAGATCGGCTCCTCGATCACCGACCGCCTCTACGGCGGCGACAACGAACACCGCCTCCGCCAGGAGATCGTGCTCGGCATCGGTGGCGTGCGCGCCCTGCGCGCCCTCGGCCTCACGCCGCAGGTCTTCCACACCAACGAGGGCCACGCCGGGTTCCTGTCGCTGGAGCGCATCCGCGAGCTCGTCGCCGACGGACTCCCGTTCGCCGCCGCGGTCGAGGCCGTACGCGCCGGCGGCGTCTTCACCACGCACACGCCCGTGCCCGCCGGTATCGACCGGTTCCCGCGCGAGCTGATGGAGCGCTACTTCACGACCTTCTCGGCCGGGCTCGGCGTGACCTTCGACGAGCTCTTCGCCCTCGGTCAGCGCGACGACGAGAACGACGGCAAGTTCAACATGGCCGTGATGGGTCTGCGCCTCAGTGGCCGGAGCAACGGTGTCGCCCGCCTCCACGGTGAGGTCAGCCGCGAGATGTTCCACGGGCTGTGGCCCGAGGTCGCCGTCGACGAGGTCCCGATCGGTTCGATCACCAACGGCGTCCACGCACACACGTGGGTGGGCAACCACATCGCTCCCCTCCTCGCCGAGGGTGTCGGGCCCGTGTGGGACGGGGCCGACTCCGCGAGCTGGACCGGCATCGACAGGGTGGCGGCGGCCGACATCGTCGCGGCCCGCAACAAGGGCCGGCGCGAACTCGTGGAGTTCGTACGGTCGCGCTGTGGCGACGGCCTGCTCGACCCGAAGGCGCTCACCATCGGGTTCGCCCGACGTTTCGCCACCTACAAGCGTGCGACCCTGCTGCTCTCGCAGCCCGAGCGCCTCAAGAAGCTGCTCCTCGACGCCGACAGGCCCGTGCAGTTCGTGTTCGCCGGCAAGGCCCACCCTGCCGACCACCCCGGCAAGGACATGATCCGCGAGATCGAGCTCTTCGCCCGCCAACTCGACGTCGGACACCGCTTCGTGTTCGTGCCCGACTACGACATGGCCATCGCCCGGACGATGTACCACGGCTGCGACGTGTGGCTGAACAACCCGCGTCGTCCTCTCGAGGCGTGCGGCACGAGCGGCATGAAGGCCGCCCTCAACGGCGCCCTCAACTGCAGCATCCTCGACGGCTGGTGGGACGAGTGCTTCGACGGCACCAACGGCTGGGCGATCGCCTCGGCCGAGGACGACGTCGACCTCGCCCGTCGCGACCAGCGCGAGGCAACGAGCCTGTTCGGGCTCCTCGAGCGCGAGATCGTCCCGCTGTTCTACGACCGAGACACCGACGGGGTTCCCACCGGCTGGGTGGACCGGATGAAGGACAACTGGCGCTCGCTCGGACCGTTCGTCACTGCCGCCCGCATGGTGCGCGACTACACCACCGACCTCTACGAACCCGCTGCGGCGAGCAGCGATGCCGCGCTCGCCGACCATGCGTCGGCCGCACGTGAGCTCGCCGACTGGAAGCAGCGCGTTCGCATCACGTGGCCCGTCGTGCGCATCGTCGACGTCGAGAGCGACACGGCTCCCGCCCACGAGGGCGACGTGCGGACCGTGACCGCCCGTGTCGACGTCGGGGCGATCGACCCGGCGAACCTGTCGGTGCAGGTCCTCCACGGTCGGATCAACAGTGAGGGCTCGTTCACCGGCCGTCCGGAGATCGTCACCCTCGAGCGCACGGGCGCGCAGGCCTGGACCGGGAGCTACGTCGTCGGCGAGGCCGGCCCGTACGGAATGACCGTGCGCGCCGTCCCGGTCCACCCGTCGCTCGTCTCACCCGTCGAGGTCGGACTCGTCGCCTGGGCCGAGTAGCCGGAACTCACTCCGACAGCAGTTCGAGCAGCCGCGGCGCGAACGCGCCGTCGACCGCCACCCGCGCGACGTCGCGGGCGATGTGGAGTCCGTCGGGACGCAGCGATGCGTCGGGATCGTTCGTCGCGCACCACTCCTCGAGGTCGAGGAGTTCGATGACGTCGGGGTGCCGTGCCGCCGTCTCCCGGATGACGCCGAGGAACGTCTCCCAGTCGGAGTCCTCGATCGGGTTCACGACGTTGCGGAGGAACTGGTCGGTGGGACGTGCCGGCACGACCCACAGGACACGACCGACACCACCATCGGCGAGCTGGTCGGCAAGGCGCGCGTAATCGGCCACCATCCGTTCACGGAACCGCGGGTCGGACGGCGAGAGCACTCCTTCCTCCTCGGTCCAGGTGCGCTCGACGGCGTCGGGGAGGGTGACGAGGACGACCGCCACGTCGGGAGGCGTCTCGGCGAGGATCTCCGGCACGCGCTCGTCGAGGATCCGACCGCAACGGTCGAGGATCTCGACCGCATCCTCCGGTGTGGTTCCGAGAGCAACGGAGTCACGCACCAGACCACATCCCACCGACGCGAGGGACGCGAACTGCACACGGGGGTACGACGTCGACCACTCCAGGAAGGCGTCGGCGAGGGTGACCGC
>JBEBDM010000373.1:0-2586 GCA_041156905.1 Actinomycetota bacterium
GTCGGGCCAGCTCACGGTGTTCGCCGCCTCCTCGCTCACCGACGCGTTCACCGAGATCGGCGTCGCCTTCCGGAGTGCCCACCCGGAGGTCGAGGTCACGTTCAGCTTCGGCGGATCGAGCGACCTCGTCGCCCAGCTCGCCGAGGGTGCGCCGGCCGACGTGCTGGCCACCGCCGACGAATCGACGATGGCGACGGCGGTCGAGGCCGGATCGGTGGTTGGTTCGCCGGCCGTGTTCGCCACCAACACCTTCGGGATCATCGTCGAGGCGGGCAACCCGAAGGGTGTCACCGGAGTGGCCGACCTCGCCGACCCCTCGCTGCTCGTCGTGCTCTGCGCCGAGACCGTGCCGTGCGGCAAGGGGGCGGCCGCGGTGCTCACGAGCGCGGGTGTCGCGGTGAACGCCGTGTCGTTCGAGCAGAAGGTCAAGGGAGTCGTCACCAAGGTGACCTCCGGCGAGGCCGATGCCGGGATCGTGTTCGTCACCGACATCGCCACGGCGGGTGATGCGGCGAGTGGTGTCGCGATCCCAGCCGAGGTGAACGCCACCAGCTCGTACGCACTCGCCATCACGTCGGAGGCTCCGAACACGGCGGCGGCCGAGGCGTTCGCCTCGTTCGTCACGAGTGCGCAGGGTCGGTCGATCCTCGAGGCCTACGGGTTCGGTCTGCCGTGATGGGCCGACGTCGCCGTGGTGCGGGATCGCCCATGCCGGTGGCCGCGGTCGTGTTCGCCACGCTCGGTGTCGTGTTCGTCGCGCTCCCGCTCGTCGGGCTGCTGTGGCGCGTGCCGTGGCCGCGGGTCGGCGCGGTGCTCGGCGAGGAGTCGACGCTCACGGCCCTTCGTCTCTCGCTGGTCTGCTCGCTCGGTGCGACGGTGATCGCAGCGGTCCTCGGCGTTCCGCTGGCGTGGCTGCTGGCGCGAGTGCCGTTCCGCGTCAGTTCCATCGTGCGTGCCCTGGCGACTCTCTCGATGGTGCTGCCCCCGGTAGTCGGCGGCGTCGCGCTCTTCGCTGCCCTCGGTCGGCGCGGACTCGTGGGCCAGTACCTCGACTCGTGGTTCGGCATCCGCCTGCCTTTCACCACGGCGGGTGCGATGGTCGCCCAGGCCTTCGTGGCGATGCCGTTCCTCGTCGTGACGGTCGAGGCCGCGCTGCGTCAGGCCGACACGCGTTACGAGGATGCAGCGCGCACTCTTGGTGCGTCGCGTGGTCGCGTGTTCTGGCGGGTGACGCTTCCGTCGGTTCGCTCGGCGCTCGGCGCGGGTCTCGTTCTCGCGTGGGCGCGAGCACTTGGTGAGTTCGGTGCGACGATCACCTTCGCTGGCAACTTCCCCGGCACCACGCAGACGCTCCCGCTGGCCGTGTACCTCACACTGGAGAACGACACGGGTGCAGGTCTGGCACTCGCTGCGTTGATGATGCTGGTCTCGTTCGCGGTGCTCGTGGGCCTGCGCGGACGCTGGCTGCGTCGCGACCTGATGGGGGTTGCGGCATGAGCCTCGTGGCCGATGTCGGCGTGCGGCGCGGCGCGCTGTCGCTGCGTATGGCGTTGCGCGTCGAGCCGGGTGAGACGGTTGCGGTGCTCGGTCCGAACGGCGCCGGGAAGAGCACGCTCCTGCGGTGTCTCGCTGGTCTGCTTCCTCTCGATCAGGGGACGATCGCCGTCGACGGCACAGCGCTCGATGATCCGTCGCACGACGTACTCGTGCCACCGGAGCGCCGACCGATCGGCGTGGTGTTCCAGGACCACCTGCTCTTCCCGCACCTCACGGCGCGCGACAACGTCGCGTTCGGTCTGCGGGCGCGTGGAGTGCGGCGTGTGGAGGCGCGCACTGCTGCTGATGGGTGGCTCGATCGCCTCGGGCTGGCAGCGTGCTCATCGGCTCGTCCGTCGGAACTCTCCGGGGGTCAGGCGCAGCGTGTGGCACTGGCCCGTGCGCTCGCCACCGAGCCAAGCGTGCTCCTGCTCGACGAGCCACTCGCGGCGCTCGATGCCTCGACCCGCGTGGCGGTGCGCAGCGAACTGCGTCGGCACCTGGCGTCGTTCGACGGGATGCGGCTGCTCGTGACCCACGATCCGGTCGACGCCTACGCACTCGCCGACAGGGTGATCGTGCTCGAAGCGGGACAGGTGGTGCAGGAGGGAACACTGTCGTCGCTGGCCGCCACGCCGCGGTCGCGTTTCGTCGCCGATCTCGTGGGCGTCAACCTCGTGGAGGGAGTCATCTCCGATGGCGTGCTCGTGTCGTCGTCGGGTGCGCGTGTGGTCATCGCCGACGCGGCCGACGGTCCGGCGCTCGCGGTGATCCGGCCGCACTCGGTCGTGGTGTCGCGACGGGTGGAGGAGGGCAGCGCCCGCAACCGGTGGGCGGCGACCATTGCCGGCATCGACCAGCGTGGCGACCGGGCGCGCCTCGTGCTCGAGGGTGAGTTGCCGCTCGTGGCCGAGATCACCGTCGAGGCCCTCGAGCAGCTCGGGCTCCGTCCCGGTGACGAGGTGCACGCTGCGGTGAAGGCCACCGACATCGAGGTGTCGGGAGCATGACCCGGCGTCAGGCGAGCGACGAGTTGCTGCTCGGCGAGTG
>JBEBDM010000374.1:0-3418 GCA_041156905.1 Actinomycetota bacterium
GTCGAGCATCTGGGTGTAGGTGAGCGAACCCACCGGCTTGCGGACGTCGTTGGCGCAGATCCAGTCGAGCGCGTCGAGTGCGCCCGGCCCCTTCAGCGCGTACTTGGCGAAGGAGGTCTGGTCGATGAGGACGGCGGCCTCGCGGCAGGCGCGGTGCTCGCGGCCGACGGCGGCGAACCAGTTCTGCCGGCCGTAGGTGTAGACGTCGTGATCGGTCTCGCCCTCGGCGGCGAACCAGTTCGGTCGCTCCCACCCGAGCTTCTCGCCGAACACGGCGCCTGCGGCGCGCAGTCGGTCGTACAGCGGCGACGTGCGGCAGGGCCTGCCGCTGTGGTGCTCCTCGAACGGCCAGGCCATCGTGTAGTGCTTCGAGTAGGCCTCGAGCGTGCGTGTGCGCACCCACCCCGTGTCGAGGTGCGGACGTCCGAACCGGCGGATGTCGACGACCCACAGGTCGTAGGGCGCCGTGCCATGGTGCACCCACTCGGCGAGCGCCTGTCCTGCGCCTCCGCCGGCCGCGATACCGAACGCGTTGAAGCCTGCACCGACGAACACGTTGCGCACCTCGGGTGCCTCGCCGAGGATGAAGTTGCCGTCGGGCGTGAAGCTCTCGGGACCGTTGATGAGCTGGCGGATGCCGGCTTGGGCGAGCGAGGGCACGCGGCCGATGGCGAGTTCCATCGTCGGTGCGAAGTGGTCCCAGTCGCTGTCGAGCAGCTGGAACTGGAACGGGACGGGGATGCCCTTGACGGCCCACGGCACGGGGTTGGGCTCGTAGCCACCCATCACCAAGCCGCCGACCTCTTCCTTGTAGTAGGTGAGGCGATCCGGGTCGCGCAGGGTCGGCAGGTTGCGCGGCACCTCGGGCGTGAACGGCTCGGTGATCACGTACTGGTGCTCGACCGGGACGAGCGGCACATTGACGCCGATCGTCGCCGCGAGGGTGCGCGTCCACTGGCCGGCGCAGATCACGACCTTCTCGCACTCGATGCGACCCTTGTCGGTGACGACAGCCTTCACGACGCCGTCGACGACCTCGATCGAGGTCACCAGGGTCTCCTCGCTGATGGTGACGCCCTTCATCCGGGCTCCCTTGGCGAGAGCCATCGTGATGTCGCTCGGGTTCGCCTGCCCGTCGGTGGGGAGGAACGCCGCGCCCACGACGTCGTCGACCTCCATGATCGGCCAGAGGTCCTGGGCCTCCTTGGCAGAGAGCAGGTGCATCTCGAGTCCAAAGCTCTTGGCCGTCGTCGCCTGTCGGCGGACCTCGGTCCAACGCTCGGCATTGCACGCGAGTCGCAGACCTCCGTTCATCTTCCAGCCGGTGGCCTGGCCCGTCTCGGCCTCGAGCCGCTTGTAGAGCTCGACGGAGTTGCCGAGCAGCTGGGTGATGTTGGCGCTGGTGCGCAACTGGCCAACGAGGCCGGCGGCGTGGAAGGTGCTGCCGGAGGTGAGCATGTGCTTCTCGACGAGCACCGTGTCGGTGTAGCCGAGGTGGGCGAGGTGGTAGGCGGTCGAGCAGCCGACGATGCCGCCGCCGATGACGACGACCCGGGCGTGGGAGGGGAGAGCGGTCACGGATCGATCTTCGCGCAGCGGCGAGCGGGTTCCGACAGAAGTGTTGCTTTGTGTTGGAATGCTCACATGGCCGTCGCCGAGCAGGAAGTCCTCAACGCCGTGGCCCTGCGCGGCACGATCAGCGTCCGTGAGTTGGCAACCCTGCTCCACGTGAGCGAGCAGACGGTGCGCCGGATCGTGCGTCCGCTCGTCGAGCGTGGTGCGGTCGACAAGGTGCACGGTGCCGTCGTGGGCAGGTCACGGCCGGGAGAGGCCCCCTTCCTCGCTCGAATGGCGGTCCACCAGCGCGAGAAGGTGGCGATCGCCGGAGCGGTCGCCGCGCTGGTGACCGACGGTGACACGGTCGCCCTCGACACGGGGAGTACCACCGGCTTCGTCGCCCAGGCGCTCCGACGGCATCGGGGGCTGACCGTGGTGACGAACTCGACCTTCATCGCCACCACGCTCGCCACGATCCCCGGCAACCGGGTGCACATGGCAGGGACCGAACTGCGGAACCACGACGGTGCGTCCTTCGACGCCTCGGCGTTCGCCGTCGTGCGCTCGATGCGCGTGCGGCTCTCGATCCTGTCGGCGTCGGCGCTCGACGAACGACGGGGGTTGATGGTCCAGGAGCATGCCGAGGCAGAGATGTCGGCAGCGATGGGGGAGATCGCCGAGCAACGCGTGTTCGCCGTCGACTCCTCGAAGTTCGGATCATCCGGCTTGTTCGCCGTGCCCGCGCTGACGGCCAGTGACGTGCTGGTGACCGATCGGCGTCCGTCGGCAGCGGCCCGACGCGCGCTCGGCTCGGCCGAAGTGCTCGTGGTCGGCGGGGCCACGGGACGCTGACACGGTTCGCTACGGTCGCACCATGCCCGAGACCGTCATCGGACCTAATCCCATCGATGTCGATGACGTGATCGACCATGTCGGCCGTCGCCGGCCGCTCGTGTTCGCCCCCGGTGTCGAGGAGTCGCTGCGCGACGCGCACGCGATGGCCGTGTCGGTGGCGAGCGAGGGTGTGGCGTACGGACGGACAACGGGTGTGGGCGCGAACCGCGACGTCGCTGCCGACGACCACGATGGTGGTCACGGGCTCCGCCTGATCCGCTCGCACTCGACAGGTGCCGGTCCGTTGCTCGGTGAGGACGTGTCGCGGGCGACCCGCTTCGTCCGGCTCCACCAGTTGGCCCAGCCGGGTTCGGGCATCCCGTTCGAGATCGTCGACGCCCTTCGTCGGGCGGCCTGTGACGACCGTCTCCCGGTGGTAAGGGAGTTCGGTGCGATGGGAACGGGCGACATCGCACCGTTGGCCGAACTCGCGCTGAGTCTTCTCGGTGAGCGACCGTGGCGTGATGGCTCGGTGCACGCCTATCTCGACCAGGTCGACGGCAGCGGAGCGCTCTCCTTCATCAGCTCGAGCGCCCCGACGATCGCGACTGCCGCCCTCGCCGTCGACGAGTTCGAGCGCCTCACGGCGGCCTCCGTGCGCGTGGCGGCCCTCGGCGCCCTCGCCATCCGCGGCAACAACGAGCAGTGGTCGCGGGTGGCGGCCGAGACCCGCCCGACCCCGGGTCTGTACGGCGTGTGCGAGACAATGCGCTCGACGATCTCGGGGAGCAGTTGGACGCGGGCCCGTACACCCGACCCGTTGTCGTGGCGGTGCATCCCGTTCGTCGCTGGTCCTCTCGTCGACGTCCTCGCTGATCTGCGCGCCGAGGTCGTGTCGAACCTCAACATGCGTGCGGAGAACCCGCGCTACTCCGACGGAGCGGTGTACCACCACGGCTCGTTCATGCTCACCGGTCTCGGCGTGCGACTCGACTCGGCTCGGTTGGCCACGGTGCAGTGGGTCTCG
>JBEBDM010000375.1:0-3206 GCA_041156905.1 Actinomycetota bacterium
CTGGCCCGCGCCGAGGACGCCTGGCGCTCGAGTGGCGCCCTGACCGACCAGTGAGCCGGGTGACGGTGGGATCGATCCGCACCCACCGATCGAGTGGTATTTCGTCATGACGAAAGAGGCCGGCGACGGCGAGGAGCGGGGAGAGGATGCGCCCCGTCGGACCACTCGATGTGAATGGTGCCGCCGTGTCCTGCCCGAGCAGACCCGGGGCCGACCCCGCAAGTACTGCAGCCAGGCCTGCCGCCAGTGGCACTGGGTGGGCCGACAGAGGGCAGCGGAGATCCAGCTGGGCGAGGACGAGCTGATCGTGACGACGGCCGAGCTCGATGCGATCCACGACGAGCTGTACGTCCTGGCCTGTGCGGTGGACGACGCCGAGCGAGACCTCGAGGCCCTCGGCGATCTGGCGACCTCGTCGCCGGAGGCCAAGGAGCTGCGCCAGGTGGTGGAGTGGCTGCTCGATGCAGCACGTCCACTGCGGGCCAGGGAACTGCGCACCGACGACTAGGCGGGGCAGCCGACACCGACAGCAGTCGTCCGGGCGCCTGCAGAGCATGACCTCGACATGGGCGTCGCCGTACCGGCAACGCCCATAATCATCGTTATGTCAGTTATCCGTCGGATCGACGAGAGCGGCCGTGTCCCCTGACCTGCGGCTTTGCCCCCAACCCTCAAGCAAGTGTCAAGGGCTTCTGTCTCGATCGCCGAATGAAGGGCATGCTTCACCGCACCCGCACCCTCGCAGCCCTGACCCTCAGCGCCGGCCTCTTCCTCGGCGCGATGGTCGACACGGCCTCGGCCGCTCCCGTGCTGCCGGCCGCCAAGGCCGCCACCTACACCGTGGCCCCCGGCGACTACCTCTTCGGGATCGCCCTGCGCCTTGGCGTCAAGATCGACGACCTGCTGGCCGCCAACGGTCTGCGCCTGAGCAGCGTGATCCTCCCCGGCCAGGTGCTGGTCGTCCCCGGCGGCTCGGGCTCGGTGGCGTCCTCCCCGACGCCTGCCGCCCCGAAGCCCACGGCCGTGGCGACGACCTCGGCGACGTACACCGTGGTCTCGGGTGACTCGATCATTCGGATCGCGGGTCGCCTGGGCGTCACCGTCTCTGCCCTGCTCTCCTCGAACAAGCTGAACATCGACAGCGTCATCGTTCCGGGCATGCGCCTCAAGGTCCCGGCCGGCGGTACGACCACCTCGGCTCCAGCCACCAAGGCCCCCACCACGACCCCGGCAGCTGCTCCCCTGCGGTACACCGTCGCTGCCGGCGACAGCCTCTCGAAGATCGCCGACCTCCTCGGTGTCGGGCTGGGCGCCCTGCGCTCGGCCAACGGCCTCACGGCCGCCTCGGTGATCCACCCCGGCCAGACGCTGGTGGTCCCGGCCGGTGGCAGCCTTCCGACCCCGGCGACTCCCCCTGCTGCACCCTCTACCTCTACTGGAGGGTCAGCTGCCAAGCCTGTCGCGGAGATCTATGTGGTCGTCGCTGGTGACGGTCTCTCCCGGATCGCCGACAAGCTCGGCGTGACGCTCTCGGCCCTCCTCAACACGAACTCCCTCACTGTCTCGTCGTTCATCTACCCGGGAATGCGTCTGACGGTTCCCGCCGGTGGCCGTCTCCCCGGTGCGACCCCTGAGGCCCCCGGTGCCGGTAGCTCGGGACTTGGCGGTCGCGTCGGCAAGGTCCTCGACTTCGCCCTCGCCCAGGTCGGCAAGGCCTACGAGTTCAACACCGCCGGTCCGACGACGTTCGACTGCTCGGGCCTGACGATGGCCGCCTTCGCCGAGATCGGCATCTCGCTGCCCCACTACAGCGGCGCCCAGGCGATGTACGGCACGGCCATCGACTGGACCGCCCGTCAGATCCGCCCCGGCGACCTCGTGTTCCTCGAGACCACCGACGGCTCGGGCATCATCGGCCACGTCGGCATCGCCACCTCGGCGACGAGCTACGTGCACGCCACCCGGACGGGCGACTTCGTGCGGGTCTCGGCGATCCCCTTCGACAGCGGCCGCGTGGTCGCGGTGCGCCGGATGGTGAACCCGTGATCCCCTGGCTGCGCGGTCTGCGCTTCTGGTTCGCGGCGAGCCGCGGACAGGTCAGCGGACGCTGACGAGGTCGACGACGAAGACCAGGGTCTCGCCGCCCTTGATGACGCCGCCGGCCCCACGGCTCCCGTAGCCGAGGTGGGCCGGGATCGTCAGGCGACGACGGCCGTTGACCTTCATCCCCTTGACTCCCCTGTCCCAGCCCTCGATCACCTCACGGGCTCCGAGGCGGAACACGAAGGTCTGGTCGCGGTTCCAGGAGGCGTCGAACTCCTGACCGGTGCTCCACGCCACACCGGCGTAGTGGACCTCGACGAGGCTCCCGATCGTGGCCTCCGGGCCGTCACCGATCTCCTCGTCGACGATCTCGAGGTCGGCGGGAGGCTCGCCCCCGGGGATGGTGATGGTCGGCCGGCTGCTCATGCGGGCGAAACTAGCCGACGGCGATCAGCGAGACCGCGATCGCCGTCGAGGCGACACCCATCCCCTGCCACCATCGCATCCGCTCGCCGTTGAAGGCCACCGACAGCAACACGCCGACGGTGGCGAACTGCGACGAGGCCACCGATGCCGGGCCGAGATCGCCCTCGCGGAACGCGATCTGGAGCGCCGCGATGGCGATGAGCCCGAGGAGGCCGGCCAGCACGGCTCGACTCCGCCCGACACCGACGGCGACGAAGGGCTCGTCGCGCCAGAGGCCGATGACCACGAGGAGGGCCAGGCCCGCTCCGCGCTGGGCGATGACCGGGCTGAGCCCGGCCTCACCCGAGGCCTGCCCCATGAGGGTGAAGGCGACGCCGAAGGCCACACCACTGCCGAGTCCGAGAACGGCTCCGAGGAGGGCGCTCCCCTCGCCCCCGGGCGTGTAGCCGGTGAGAACGAGGGCGATGATCCCGATGATCATCCCGACCGTCGCGAGGCCACTCGGCCGGACACCCGTGATCGAGTCCCAGAGGACGGGGACAGCGGTGAGCAGGACCGACGAGAGCGGCGCGACGATCCCCATCCTCGCCACCTTGTAGCCCTCGTACAGGAGCATCAGCCCGACGATCATCGCGAGCCCCGACAGAACGCCGACGATGGTGTCGCGCCACGACCATCGCGAGTCGACGACGAGGAGCAGCAGCGGCGACAGGGTCACGCTCGTCATCACGGCCGTG
>JBEBDM010000376.1:0-3433 GCA_041156905.1 Actinomycetota bacterium
CGGGTGACCGACTGCTCGGGCGTGGTCGCCCGGTGCACGGCGGCCACGGGAGTGTCGGGGGAGAGGCCGCCGGCCACGAGTTCGTCGGCGATCTCGGCCCGGTGGGCCACGCCCATCAGCACCACGATGCTGCCGCCGACACGGGCCAGTGCACGCCAGTCGACGGGGGTCTCACCAGGCTGACGGTGTCCGGTGACGACCGTGAAAGCCGCCGACACACCGCGGTGCGTGACGGGGATGCCGGCGGCGGCCGGCGCGGCGACCGACGAGGTGATCCCGGGGACGACCTCGACGGGGAAACCGGCCTCAGCGACGGCGATGGCCTCCTCGCCACCACGACCGAAGACGAACGGGTCGCCGCCCTTGAGTCGGACGACGTGCTTGCCCTGAGCGGCGAGTTCGACCAGCAGCAGGTTGATGAGGTCCTGGGCGGTGCCACGGCCCGGTCGCTTGCCGACGTCGATGAGTTCGACGTGCGGTGCGACGAGCGCCAGCACACCCTCACCCACGAGCGCGTCGTGCACGACGACGTCGGCCTCGGAGATCCGGCGCACGGCGCGCACGGTGAGCAGGTCGGGGTCGCCGGGTCCGGCACCCACCAGCGTCACGCGGCCGGTCACAGGTGGAGTCCGCACTCGGTCTTGGCCGTGCCCGCCCAACGTCCGGCGCGGGGGTCGTCGCCCTCGCGCACCGGCGTGGTGCACGGCCAGCAACCGATGCTCGGGTAGCCGCGGTCGGTGAGCGGATGACGCGGCAGGTCGAAGAGATCCTGGTACAGCTCGACCTCGTCGTCGCTCCAGTTCACGATCGGGTTGATCTTGACGATGTTGCGGTTGGCGTCGAGCGAGGCGACCCGTGCCCCTGCCCGGCTCGGCGAGTCGGCCCGGCGGACCCCGGTGATCCAGGCGCTCTTGCCCTCGAGAGCACGGTCGAGAGGCTCGACCTTGCGCGCCCGACAGCAGGCGTCGGGGTCGGTCTGCCAGAGATCGTCGCGGTCGACGGAGGGATCGGGGTGGACGACACGCAGGTGGAGGTCGAAGCGCCGCACGAGTTGGTCGGCGTACCACTCGGTCTCGGCGAACAGGTACTGCGTGTCGAGCAACACGATCTCCAGGCCGGGTGCGGCGGTCGCCGCCAGGTGGGAGAGCACCGCGTCGCTGAAGCTCGTGGTCAGCACGACGCGGTCGAGGCCGTAGGTGTCGACGGCCCAGCGGATGATGTCGGCGGGGTGGTCGGTCTCGAGATGTCGGGGGAAGAGCATGGCCTGTCCGGGGGGAGCGGGTGCGATGATCGGCACCGTAATCGCGATTCCTGACTAAAGCAATCAGGAATAGGGTATTTCGTTCCGGTAGGGTTCTCGCATGGCGTTCGGCTTCCCCGTGGTGCTCGATCTCGAGGGTGTGCCCGTGCTCGTGGTGGGCGGCGGCTACGTGGCGTCGCGCAAGGCGGCCCAGCTGGCCGAGGCCGGGGCGCGGCTCACGGTGGTGGCTCCTGAGGTGAGTGAAGAACTCGTCTCGATCGCGGCAGAGATCCGTCTCCGGCCGTACGAGGCCAGCGACATCGACGGCCATCGTCTCGTGATGACGGCGACCGACGTCCCGGCCGTCAATGCCGCCGTGGCCGCCGACGCGACAGCGGTCGGGGTGTGGGTCAACAGCGCCGACGACCCGACCAACTGCTCGTTCATCCTCCCCGCCGTCACGCGCCGGGGCTCGGTCGTGGTGGCGGTCGGGACGGGTGGCGCGAGTCCGGCGCTCGCGCAGCATCTCCGTTCGCGCATCGCCGAGGAGATCCTGACCGAGAACGTGGCGACCGCCGCCGACGAACTGGCCCGTCAGCGGGCCGAGTTCCACGCGGCGGGCATCAGTACGGAGAACGTCGACTGGTCGCAGCGTCTGCGCGACGCCCTGGGTGGATCGCCCGGGTGATCAGTCGACGGTGAGGGTCGAGTTCATGTTCCCGTGGCCGGGGACCTTGCACACGATCTGGTAGGTGCCAGGGGCGAGGTCGAGCACGCGGGTGCCGTCGGAGCCGCGGCTGGGCAGGTCGATGTAGGTGCCGACCACGGCCTCGCTCGCGTCGAGCACGTACAGGTTGTGGGCGATCATCGAGTCGTTGACGCCGTACAGCGTCACCTCGCCAGCGGAAGCGCTGTACGACGCTGCGTCCCAGACAACGCCGTCGAGGGCACGAACGACCACGTCGGCATCGGCGGGCACCGTCGAGGGGGTCGAGGAGCCACCGCCGCACGCAGCGAGGGGGAGTGCGACGAGCGGGGCGAGGAGGACGTGACGCATGCGCATGGCCGAATTGTAGAAGTTCGCACTTATGAAATACAACCCGCGAGGTGGCCCCGTTACGATCGTGCGCGATGACCACCACCGAGCAACCCCCCTCGAGTTTCGGCGCCAATTCGTGGCTCGTGGAGGAGATGTACGAGCAGTTCCGCAACGACCCCGAGTCGGTGAGTGCCACGTGGCGTGAGTTCTTCGACGACTACAAGCCGCTCGTCCCCGAGGCCGCCCCGGCGGCCACAGCGACGACGCCGGCTGCGTCAGCGCCCGTCGTGTCGGCGCCTGCTGCGTCGTCCCCGGTGGCGTCGGTCGCCGCCGCACCCACCGCTACGGCATCGGCCCCTGCCGCGCCTGCTGTGCCCGCTGCACCAGGTGCCGAGATCGGTGAGCCGATCCGCGGAGCGGGCGTCGCGATCGCGGCGAACATGGAGCGCAGCCTCACCGTCCCCACGGCCACGAGCTTCCGCAACATCCCCGCCAAGCTGCTCGAGGTCAACCGCGGCGTCATCAACGGCTATCGGAGCCGTACGGGGCAGGGCAAGGTGTCCTTCACCCACCTCATCGGCTACGCGATCGTGCGCGCCGTCGCCGACGCCGCGCCGAGCCTGAACAACACGTACGTCGCTGGAAGCGACGGCAAGCCGCGCATCGTCCGCAACCCGCACGTGAACATGGGTCTCGCCGTCGACGTCGACAAGGGCGACGGTACCCGCACCCTCGTGGTGCCGGTGTTGCGCGACGCCGACGTCCTCGACTTTGCCGGTTTCCTCGCGGCCTACGAGGACCTCATCCGCAAGGTCAAGGCCAACAAGCTCGCCGTCTCCGACTTCCAGGGCGCGACGATCAGCCTGACCAACCCCGGCACGATCGGCACCGTCCAGAGCGTGCCGCGCCTGATGCCCGGCCAGGGTGTCATCGTCGGCGTCGGCACGATCGACTACCCGGCCGAGTTCCAGGGCAGCGATGAGCGCACCCTCGGATCCCTCGGCGTCAGCAAGGTCGTCACGGTCACCAGCACCTACGACCACCGCATCATCCAGGGCGCCGAGAGCGGCATGTTCCTCAAGCGGGTGCACGAACTGCTGCTCGGCGAGCATGGCTTCTACTCCGACGTCTTCGCCAGCCTCGACGTGCCCTAC
>JBEBDM010000377.1:0-3239 GCA_041156905.1 Actinomycetota bacterium
CGATCCGGTGGCCGCCGCTCGTGGCCTCGACGAGGTGGTCGTCATCGCGCCCGAGAGCGACAGCGACGAGGCAAGGGCGTTCGCCGAGCGGAGCGGTGCCGCGCTCACCACGATCGCCGGGCCGTCGGAGGTCGCCGAGGCGCTGGCGAGGGTGCTCGACCGGGTCTGAGCGGCGAGGTGGAGCGCTGTCTCAATGTTGAGACAGTCCGAGCGGCCGCGGCCGAGAGTCCCGCTCTCAGCAGCTGACGTTCTTGGGCGGCACGATGTCGCCCTTGATGTTCTCCTCGACGCCGACGGTGGTCGTGGTGGCAGTCGGGTCGGCAGGAGAGCTCGAGGTCGTCACGCCACCAGCCGTGGTCGTGGGGGCCTCCTCGGCAGGAGCGCCGGTGAGGCTGGTGACGCCGCGGAACATGTCGAGGATGGCCTGGAGGTTGTCGCTGCCGAAGTTCGGCTCGAGCACGGCCTGGTTGCTGTGCACGGCACTGGTTCCCTCGACCTGGTACGTGCGGATGCTCTGCGGGTCGACGTTCTTCATCACGCCGGCGAAGCGGAGCATGTCGAGGAGGGTGAAACCGGCCTCGGTGACGACGTCGGTCTGGAGCGACTCGATGAGGGCGCGGGCGACGGCCGGATCGAACAGGCCCTGCTCGAGGGCCGACTGCAGCACACGGCGGAGGAAGTCCTGCTGACGCGAGATGCGGCCGAGGTCGCTGGCGCGGTCTTCGCGCGACCTGCCGTTCTCGTCGACCCACTTGAGGTGCCGCGAGCGGACGTAGGCGAGGGCCTCGTCGCCGACGAAGGTGTGGCAGCCGGCCTCGATGTCGATCCCGACGTTGGCGTCGTGGACGGCGTACTCGAAGGGCACCTTCACCCCGCCGACGGCGTCGACGATGCGCTTGAAGGCGCAGAAGTCGACCTGGATGTAGTGGTCGACGACGATGCCGAAGTTGTCGTAGAGCGTCTGGGCCAACAGCGAGTAGTCGTCCTGGACGTAGGCCGCGTTGATGCGCGAGTCGCCCTTGCCCGGGATGTCGACCCACAGGTCGCGGGGGAACGAGAGCACGGCCGCGCTGTTGGTGCTCGGGTCGACCCGCATCACCATGATGGTGTCGCTGCGGTTACCGAGGTTCTCGCGGGCGGGGTCGGCAGCACCGGCCCACGGCGAGCCTGGATCGACGCAGGCGTTGGCGTCGCTGCCGGTGATGAGGAAGTTGCGCGCCTCGGGGTCGGCGGGCGGGAAGGTGTCGCCGGTGACCGGGTCGGTGTTGGCCGTGTCGTCCGAGCCCTCGAGATTGTCGCCACCGCCCGGGTTGGTGGTGGCCACGACCACGGCCGGGGTCTGGAGGCGGAGGTCGGCCTGCTGCTTCGCGTACACGAGGCCTCCGGCGGCGCCCACGCAGGCGACGACGATGAGCAGGTTGACCGCCAGCAGGGCGCGTTGGCCCACCGTGTGGCGCGGCTTGTAGGGCCGCTGCAGGGAGTCGGGCGTCTCGCTCATCGGGTGGTCAGGCTACCCGTCCCCTCGGGCCGGTTATCGTCGCGGACGTGGTCGCCGAACAGCCTGAATGGGTGCAGTCCCTCGATCGTCTGCACCTCCTGACACCCCTGCGCATCGTGATCGTGCTGGTGGTGGCGGTCGTGCTGTCGCTGGTCGTCCGGGTGGTCATCCGCCGACTCCTCACCCGCACCCTCGGCCTCGGAATCCCGGGGGTCGACCCCGCCCGGAACGACGCCCGCCAGAAGTCGCTCGCCGGAGCGCTCCGCTCGATGCTCGTGGGCGTGATCTGGTCGATCGTGGTCGTGGTCGTCGTCAGCGAACTGGGCGTCAACATCGGGGCCTTCGTGGCCACCGCCACCGTGATCGGTGGTGCCGTGGCCTTCGGAGCCCAGCAGGTCGTGCGTGACCTCCTCGCTGGTGTGTACGTGCTCGCCGAGGACCAGTTCGGCGTCGGTGACGTGGTCGACCTCGGCCACGTCACGGGCACCGTCGAGCGGATCACCATGCGTGCAGCGCGCGTGCGCGACGCCGAGGGTGTGTTGTGGACCGTTCCCCACGGTGGGGTCGCCCGGGTGGCGAACATGTCGAAGAGTGGAATCGCCTCGCTCGAGCTGCACGTCCACCGCTCGATGTCGCTCGACGACGTCACCCGTGAGGCCGAGGCGCTCTGTACGGCCCTCGAGGCCGACACCACCGCGGCTCCGCACCTGCTCGGCCCCGGCGTCGTCGCCGGTCTCACCGACCTACGCGACGACCGGCTCGTCGTGCGCCTGACGGCCCCGGTCACCGTCACCGGCCGAGACACCGTCCGCAGGGTCTGGCGGTCGCTGGCCCACGAGTCGTTCCGCTCGGGCCGCCTCCAGCCGCCCCCGACCCTCCCCTGACCCCACACCCCACCGATCTCGGCGCAGATCGTCCCGGATTCCGGAACGATACGTACCGAGATTCTTGGGCCGCCCGACGTCAGGGAACGACGACGACCGTGGTGCCGACGGGCGCCCACAGCCACATGAACCAGGCGTCGGTGGTCGATTCGCGCAGGCACCCAGAGGAGAGCGGCTGGCCCAACTGCTCCTCGGTCTGGACCGGGACGCCCTTGATCCGCGGGATCTCGTGGAACCCGATGTTGTCGCCCTCGGGTCCCTTGGTGAAGCGGACCATCCAGCGCATGCACTCGTTCCAGTTGCTGCGCGAGCACGTGAACTCGCTCCTGCTGAACACGCGGTAGGTGCCGGGCCGGGGCATGTCGAGTCGGGCCGACACGAGGAACGAATGGACGACGGAGCCGTCGGCCTCGACCGCCCACACGAACTGCTGGGAGATCGAGAACACGGCACGCCGGCCGCTTCCCGAGTCGGCCGGCAGCGGGTTGGGATCGGGCATCGTCGTGCCGACGAGCTCGTTCGTGCCGCGGGTCGCGCCGTCGAGCGCCGCGAGGGACACGGGGCGCGTGAGCAGGGTGACCTGCTCGACCTTGGGCAGTTGTTCGAGGCGAGTGGGCGTCTCGGGTCGGAGGGACGGAGCCGACACCTCCGCTGATGACGTCGCTGCCGACCCAGGCGACGGCGTGTCGGCGTCGGCTCGCACCGCGAGCCCCGCAGCCGCCGACATCGCCAGCAACACGGCAGCGAGTCGGCGGACCACGACGTTCGTCAGCTTCCGGCCGGGGCGGGTTCGTCGGGGGCGAGGGTGGCGACCACCGAGAGGGTGTCGCCCTCGTGCCACTCGATCGAGCGGATCG
>JBEBDM010000378.1:0-6394 GCA_041156905.1 Actinomycetota bacterium
GTCAGCGGGGCCTGGGAGAGGAGGCGTCCGGGGGAGAGGTACAGGTACACCTTGGTGTCGGCGGGCATGCGTCCCGGGGAGCTGAGCAGCAGCGGGACGTAGGCGATGAGCGCCAGGAGGCCGACACCGCCCCTGCCTCGGCCGGGGCGGACCGGGGTCGTCACGGGATGGCCCCGTAGGCGCCGTAGAGCGTCGTCAGGGCCACGAGTCCGGCTGCGCAGGCCGACATCGCCCACGTCCACCACCCGCGTCGGTCGCGGTCGAGCCAGACGGCGGCGGGGATGAGCAACGGGAAGGCCGTGTACAGGAAACGAGGACGTGCCGTCACGGTGGCCGGCAGGAGCATCAGCACGATGACGGCGAGGGAGTAGGCGACCATCGGCGCAGGGAGCCGATGACGCGAGAGGAACCACAACAGCAGGACGAGTGCCACCATCGAGGTCAGGGTGATCGTGTTGGTGGGCGAGCTCAGCGGATGGGCGATCGCCTTCGCGGTCCTTCGTACGGCGGTCCAGCCGAAGCTCGTACCCTCGCCCCACGCCTCGGTCTGGACGCGGAACCACACACCGCGCTCGGCGGTGTGGGAGTCGACCCAGAGCATGAATCCGACGAAGCCGAGCGGGGAGAGGGCGACGGCGACAAGCGAGCGCCACTCGCGTCGCTCGCGCACGGCGATCCACGCGGCCACGACGCACGCGGCGACGAGGGCGATGCCGTTCGGTCGCGTCGCCGTGCCGAGGGCGGCGAGCACGCCGGCGAGCCACCAGCGTCGCTCGGAGAGCGCCCACAGGCAGCCGGCGGCGAGCACCACCAACAGCGCCTCGGTGTAGGCGAACGACAGCACGAACGCGCCGGGGAACATCGACATCAGCACCATCGCCTTCAGGGCGACGGACTCTCCGTAGAGACGGCGAGCGATGAGGCCGACGATGTAGACGGTGACCGCCCCGAGGATGAAGTTGAGCAGCAGCGCCGCCTCGATGTCACCACCCGGGAGCACGGCGTCGAGGGCGCGCACCGACATCGGGTACAGCGGGAAGAAGGCCGCCCGTGCGTCCCACACGTCGTAGTCGACGTTCGGTCGCACGAACGTCGGGTAACCGAGCCGAACGAGGCGGAGGTACCAGACGCCGTCCCACGACGTCAGGACGTCGAGCATCGGCCGCAGGGCGTTCTTGGGGATCACCTTGCGGGCGTAGTCGGGATCGGCCCAGGGCGATGTCGAGAACTTCTCGAGCCGCACGTTCTCGTCGGCGCGCAACTCGGCTGCGATCAGCGCGGCGCCGATGAGGACGCACAGTCGGGAGAAGAGATACGCGAGACCAGCGGTGCGCAACGCGCTCCGCCAGGTGGTCGGTGTCTCATGGCCCATGTCGGTCCCCACAGCGGGCCTGACGCTACTACCCACCTGTCGTCGTCACCCGCCTGACGCGACGAGCAGTACGTGTCGTCGGGCGGGTCTGGGGGAGGGCACAGTAGGGGGATGGACGTCATCCAGCGCACCTCTCCCGCCGAGGGCATCGCCCTGCTCACCATGAACCGCCCCGACAAGCTCAACGCGATGACCGCCGAGCTCGTGCAGGGGCTCCACGACCATCTCGGTGACATTGCCGTCGACCCGACGGTTCGGGTCGTCATCCTGACCGGCGCCGGGCGGGGGTTCTGCGCCGGCCTCGACCTCACCGGGTACGGCACGGCGCCGCACACCGAGCACCTCGGGCGCACACAAGCGGGGTTCGCCGTGCAGAAGCACATCGCCTCGTTGATGCCCCGTCTGCGTTCGCTCCCGCAGCCGGTGATCGCCGCCGTGAACGGACCCGCCGCCGGTGGTGGATTCGCCCTCGTGCTGGGCAGCGACATCCGTCTCGCCTCGCGTGCGGCACGCTTCAACGCCGCCTTCATCCGTATCGGGCTCTCCGCGTGCGACATCGGCACGTCGTGGGTGCTGCCGCGACTCGTGGGTGCCGCCCGGGCCCAGGAGTTGATGCTCACGGGTCGGGTGTTCGACGCCGAGGAGGCCTACCGGATCGGTCTCGTCGTCGATCTCCTGGACGACGACGACACGCTCATGGACGCGGCGATGACCAAGGCCCACGAGGTCATGCGCAACGCCCCCTTCGGTGTCGCGCTGACCAAGGAGGGGATGTGGGGCGCGCTCGAGATCCCGGCGATGCAGAACGCGATCGATCTCGAGAACCGCCAGCAGATCATGGCGTCGGCGACCGCGGACCACCGCGAGGCGATGATGGCGTTCCTCGAGCGTCGTCCGCCGGACTACACCAACAGCTGACCCGGACAGTTGTGAGAGCGGCGTCAGTCGCCCGTGCGCACCGAGACCGGGGCCTCGCCACCCACGAGCGGGTGGTGGCAGGCCACGAAGTGACCGGCGCCGACCTCGCGCAACTGCGGCTCCTCGGAGCGACAGCGGTCGTCCGCTGCAGGGCAGCGCGGGTTGAAGCGGCAACCGGCGGGCGGAAGGACCGGCGACGGCGGCTCGCCCTCGATGGCGACCTTGGTGATGGCGATCTCCGGATCGGGGACCGGGATCGAGTTGAGCAGCACCGCCGTGTAGTGGTGCGCCGGCGACGTGTAGAGAGCGTCACTCGGGGCGACCTCGCACATCTTGCCGAGGTACATCACCGCGATGCGGTCGCTGATGTTCTTGACCACGGCGAGGTCGTGGGCGATGAAGATCATCGTCAGACCGTGCTTGGCCTTCAGGTCTTCGAGGAGGTTGAGCACCTGGGCCTGGACGCTCACGTCGAGGGCGCTCACCGGCTCGTCGCAGATGATGAGCGTCGGGTCGAGCACCAGCGAGCGGGCGATGCTGATGCGCTGGCACTGACCGCCGCTGAACTGGTGGGGCTGGCTCTCGGCGGCGCGGGCCGGATCGATGCCGACCTCCTCGAGCAGGGAGTCGACCTTGGTCGAACGGTCGGTGGCCGAGCCACGCTTCCAGATGTTGAGCGGCTCCATCACGATGTCGCGGACCTTGCGACGCGGATTGAGGCTCGAGATCGGGTCCTGGAAGATCATCTGCATGCGCGTACGTGCCTCACTCATGTCCTCGGCCTTCATGGCCGTGAGTTCCTTGCCCTCGAACACGACCGAGCCACCCTCGGGGCGGCGCAGCTGCATCACGGCGCGACCGGTGGTGCTCTTGCCGCAGCCGCTCTCGCCGACGAGGCCGAGCGTCTCGCCCCGGAGCACGTCGAAGCTGATGCCGCTGACGGCGTTGACCTTGAGTCCCGTCTTGCCGACGGGGAACTCGACGAGGAGGTTCTCGACGCGCAGCAGCACGTCTCCCTCGGTGCGCAGGTGCGCGGTTCCGGACCCGGCCATCAGGCTGCCTCCACCGTGTTCTTCTTGTCGGAGAGGCGGGCGCGCGCCTCGTGGTACTCGGGTGACCCGACGGGGAACCAGCAGGCGTAGCTGTGGTCGGGGTCGTCGGCCGTCACGGTCAGGGGCGGCTCCTCCGCGATGCACTTCTCCTGTGCGTACGGGCAGCGAGCGGCGAACCGGCAGCCCTTCGGCGGGTTCACGAGGTCGGGCGGGCGACCCGGGATGACGGCGAGCCGGGTGTGGCTGGCATCGCTCATCTTCGGGATGCTGGCGAGGAGCGCCTCGGTGTAGGGCATCTTCATCGCCGCGAACAGCCGTCGGGTCGAGGCCTTCTCGACGAGCTTGCCGCCGTACATCACGGCGATCTCGTCGGTGTGACCGGCGACGACACCGAGGTCGTGGGTCACGAGGACGATCGACATGTTCCGCTCACGACGCTGCTCACCGAGCAGGTCGAGGATCTGCGCCTGCACCGTCACGTCGAGAGCCGTGGTCGGCTCGTCGGCGAACAGCGCCGTCGGGCCACAGGCCATGGCGATGGCGATCATCACGCGCTGACGCATGCCGCCCGAGAGTTCGTGCGGGTACTGGTGGAGCCGACGGTCGGGCTCGGGGATGCGGACGTCCTGGAGCAACTTGCGTGCTGTCGCCCAGGCGTCGACCTTGTTCATCTTGAGGTGGATCCGCAGAGGCTCGGCGATCTGGTCGCCGATCTTCATCAGCGGGTTGAGCGAGGTCATCGGGTCCTGGAAGATCATCGCCATCTCGCGACCCCAGACGCTGCGCATCTCCTTGCGACCGAGGTTGCCGATCTCGCGGCCGGCGTACTTGATGCTGCCGGAGCGCACCGTGCCGTGGGTCGGCAGGAGACCCATGATCGAGCGGGAGAGGATGGTCTTGCCGGATCCGCTCTCGCCGACGATCCCGAGCGACTTGCCGCGCTCGAGGGTGAAGCTCACTCCGTCGACGGCGCGGACGAGACCACGAGGCGTGCGGAAGTGGGTGGTGACGTCGGTGAGTTGGAGCAGGGGAGCGTCGGTGTCGCGGATCGCTGCCTGTGTCGTCGGGCTCATACCGCGGCCTCCCGGATGTCGAAGCGGCGGGCGAGCTCGTCGCCCAGAAGGTTGAAGGAGAGCACCGTGAGGAACAGCATGAGGCACGGGAAGGCCGTGGCCCACCACGCCTTCTCGATGTCGTCACGGGCGATGTCGATCATCTTGCCCCAGGTGTGCGGCTCCTCGACGCCCATGCCGAGGAAGGCGAGGCCGGCCTCAGCGGCGATCAGGATCCCGAGGCCGGTGAAGGCGACGGTGACCATGGCCGGGATGAGGTTCGGCAGCAACTCACGAGCGATGATGCGCGAGCGGCTCGCGCCGAGACTGCGCGCCGCTGTCACGAATTCTCGTTCTCGCAGGACCATCGTCTGGGCTCTCACGATGCGGGCGAACGGCGCGACCGACACGAGGCCGAGGGTCAGGCTCAACTGCCACGGACGCGAGATCCACCCCATCCAGGAGTACTGCTCCTTGAGGTCGTCGAGGCGCAGCACGAGTACGAGGGAGAGCAGCAGCGGCGGAATGCTCATCAACGAGTCCGTCGCGATGCCGGCGACCCTGTCGGTCCATCCACGGAAATACCCGGAGAGCACGCCGATCAGTGCGCCGACCACGAGGCCGATGATGGTGGCACCGATACCGATCAGCAGGGTCAGCTTGGCCCCGTAGATGCAGCGGGCGAAGATGTCCTCGGCGCTCTTTCCGGTACCGAACCACGCGTCGAGGCCCGGACCGAAGCCGTACTTCTTGACCTTGCCGTCGACCTTGACCTTGGAGTCGTAGTACCGGATGAACGGAACGGCGGCCGGAACGTGGTTGGCCAACACGGTGAGGATGGTCAGGCTCCCCAGCCAGACGAGGCCGAAGAGCACGCCGAGGCGGGGGAGGTGCAGCCGCTGGCGGAGGCTGCGGCGCGGAGTGGTGGTGTCGCTCATGAGATCGCTCCTGATGCTCTCAGCCCAACGACCGCATCTGGCGGATGCGCGGGTCGACGGCGGCGTACGACAGGTCGACGAGGAGGTTCACGACCACCACGACGAACACGATGATGGCGGCGAGCGCCTGGACGACGAACAGGTCCTTGCTGAGGATCGTGATCACGAGCAGGGTGCCCATGCCCTTCATGTTGAAGAGCTGCTCGACGACGATGGCTCCACCCACGACGCCCGAGAGCTGCAGGCCGATCGAGGTGAGCACGGAGAACAACGAGTTGCGCAGTGCGTGGCGCCACAGGATCCGGCGGACCGAGACACCCTTGGCGCTGGCGAGGGTGATGAAGTCGGCCTGGAGGGTGCGGATCATGTCGCCGCGCAGCAGTCGGGTGAACACGGCGGCGACCGGGAGCGTGAGGGCGAAGACCGGGAGGGCGAAGTTGCGGAAGTGCTCGATCGGGTCGTCCCAGGGGTAGATCTTCTCGCCCGTTCGGGGGAACCATCCGAGGGTGCGGACGAAGACCAGGACCATGAGCACTGCCATCACCACGTTCGGGACCGAGACGAGACCGAACGAGACGACGCTGATCACCTTGTCGCGACGGCTGTCGCGGCGGTACGCCTGGAACACGGCGACCGGGATGGCGATGATCACCGCGAACAGCAGCGAGTAGAGACCGAGGAAGAGGGTGACGAGGACACGGCTGCCGATGTAGGTCGACACGGCGATGTTCTGCTGGACCGAGGTGCCCATGTCGAGGGTCACCATGCCCTTCAGCCACCAGAAGTACTGCGCGACGAGCGGCTCGTCGAGGTGATAGCGAGCATTCGCTGCCGCGATCTGCTCGTCGGTGACCGTTCCGCCCAGCATGGTGCGGGCGGGGTCGCCGGGGGCATTCATGCCGAGGCGGAGGAGGATCATCAGACCGAAGGTCACGATGAAGAAGACGACGAAGAAACGGGCGAGCCGTTGGGCGAAGTAACGCACCGAGACCTTCCTGGAGCCTGACGAGTCGGTGTGGACGGACGGAACGACGTCAGGGGTGCGCGGCCCCCAGGCCCCGC
>JBEBDM010000379.1:0-5568 GCA_041156905.1 Actinomycetota bacterium
TCGGGCGGCTGACGCCCAAGTGCGTGAGAGCCGAAGTCGTCCGGCCAGAGGGCGATGTCCGGCTGTCGGCGATGCGGACGGGCCGCACCGTCCCGGCGTGGCCCGCGAGCCAGTCCCTTCGTCAGCCGAACTGTGCCTGGCACTCCTCGAGGCCTCCGAGTACCCCGGCCCGGAAGGCGTCGACCTTCTCGAAGGCACTACCCACGACGTTGTCGGTGCTGCGTTCGTCGGCGACGACGATGGCGGTCATCACGGCCTCGTCGAGGTCGCCGGCCGAGAGGAAGATCGGCTCGGAGTCGGTGTCCTTGATCTCGCCGGTCCAGGTCCCGGTGAGGCAGTCGTTCATCAGGGCCCGTCGCTCGCCGGAGCGTGACGTCTGGAGAGCGGTCTGAACAGCGTCGCTGTAGGCGGTCGAGTACAGGTACCCGACGCTCATGTCGCCGCTGAAGGGCTCGTCGAGCATGTCTGCGGCAGCGTCCATGTCCCAGTAGATGGTGTTGTCGTCGGGGCAGTACTCGACCCGCCAGACCCAGTCGTCGTCGGCCACGGTGGAGCACGAGGGATACGGCCCGACTGCGTCGAACCCGACGAACGTCGGAGGCGTGAAAGCGACCTTGTTCGCCGTCGTGAGAGCGGTCCAGTAGGCCTCGAGGCTCGCGGGGAGGAGGGTGACGATGTCGCTGCCCTGACCGGTCGGGTCGAACAGCGGGAGGTTGCCGGCGAGGTCGAAGGGGTCGACGGCGAGTTCGATCAGCTGGTCGATCCGGTTCTCGGTGAAGAAGGTGGTGCAGCGCTCGACACCTCCCGTGAACCCGTCCTGGAATGCTCCGACACGGTCGAACCCGCTGCCGTGGGCCTGCGGGTCGGCGAGTCCGGAGCCGTCGATGGGATCGGCGACGCTGAGCATGGCGAGGAGGCCGCCGCGCACCCCCGCGTCGTCGAAGGCGAGCAGGTCGCTGTCACCGTTGGCGACGTGTGCCGTCCATGCCCCGGCGAAGCAGTCGGCCTGCTGCTCGAGGAGGATCGTCGGCTGGTCGAAGGAGTCGGTACGCCACTGCACGGCATGACCGAACTCGTGAGCGAGTACGACGGCCACGGCCTCGCGTCCGAGGGCGTCGACGAGTGAGGGCAGGAGGTTGAAGTCGTCGTAGGCGATGAAGTCGGCCTCGAAGCAGTAGAAGGCGTTGTCGGCGACGTCGTCGTAGGTGCTCTCCGACTCGCCACAGCCGGGGATCGGATCGGTACGTCGCGGCGATGCGGCGTACACGCCACCTGCGAGGGGTTCCCACGCGGAGTCGTAGGCCGCCGGATAGGACTCCGCCCAGAACTGCTCGATGTCGGCGATGGCGGTCGTGAGGAACCCGTCGTACTCAGGGTGGGAAGGCTCGACGTCGCCGAAGTCGACGACCCCGGGTACGACCTCGTACTCCGCGTCGGGTGAGACGGTGGTGTTCGCCGTCTCGTCGGGGTTCCCGTCGCTCCCGGTGTCGGTCGTGGTGCCGTCGTCCGAGCCCGAGCTCGCACCTCCGACCCGGTCGGACCGGACGACCGTGATGTCGCCGCCGGGCGAGGCGCACGCCGACGCGAACAGGCCGGCGACGACGAGCGTCACCACGAGTGCCCGGGCTCTCCGGGTGCGGGCCGTCACGCCTGCCGACATGGGGTGAGCATACGGTGCCCCGGGAGGGGCAGACTGGGCGGGTGAGCGCCTCCGCCAGCACCCCCGACCACGTCTTCCACGAGCGCCTTGAGCGGGCCCGCCAGCAGATGGCCGCCTCGGGTGTCGACACGCTCCTCGTCAGCGTCGGAAGTGACCTCCCGTACCTCACCGGCTACGAGGCGATGCCGCTCGAGCGACTCACGATGCTCGTGCTCCCTCGTGAGGGTGACGCGACCCTGGTGATCCCGCGGCTGGAGGCACCGCGAGTCGTCGAGCGCGACGGAGCCTTCTCGCTGAGGCCGTGGGGTGAGACCGACGACCCGGTCGCGATCGTCGCCTCGCTCGTGGGTTCCGCGCCGGGCACCGCGGCGGTGGGCGACACGATGTGGGCGCGCTTCCTGGTCGACCTCCTCGGTCACTGGCCGTCCGACCGCACTCGCTACGTCCGCAGCACCGTCGTGATGAACGAACTGCGCACCCGCAAGGACGCGGCGGAGATCGCCGCACTGCGCGCCGCCGGTGCCGCAGCCGACCGCGTGGCTGCACAACTGCACGCCGGCGAGATCCCGCTGGTCGGTCGCACCGAGGCGGCGGTCAGTGCCGACATCTCGGCCCGCCTGATCGCCGAGGGCCACGACGTCGTCAACTTCGCGATCGTCGCCGCAGGCGAGAACGCGGCCTCGCCACACCACCACGCCAGCGATCGCGTCATCCGCCACGGTGAGGTCGTGCTCTGCGACTTCGGCGGCACGATGGCCGGGTACTGCAGCGACATCACCCGCTGCGTGTCGCTCGGTGAGCCGAGTGCCGAGGTCGCGGAGGCGTACGCCGTGCTCCACGCAGCGCAGGAGGCCGGGGTGCAGGCCGGTGTCGTCGGTGCCGCATGCCAGGACGTCGATCGGGCGGCTCGCGCGGTCATTGCCGACGCCGGGTGGGGTGAGTACTTCATCCACCGCACCGGTCACGGCATCGGCCTCGAGGCCCACGAGGACCCGTACATGGTCGAGGGCAACACCGAGCCCATCGCGCCCGGCCATGCGTTCAGCGTCGAGCCCGGCATCTACGTCGCCGGCAAGTGGGGCATGCGTCTGGAGGACATCGTGGTCGCGACCGCCGATGGTCCCGACCGGATGAACCACGCCGCACGCGCGCTCGTCACGCTCGGCTGATCCCCGACGCGCGATGCTCGCGCCATGTTCGAACTGCGGATCGTCGGTGGAACGGTTGTCGACGGGACGGGCGCTCCGGCGCGCCGGGCCGACCTCGGGGTCGAGGGGGGTCGCATCGTGGCGGTGGCCGAACCCGGCACGCTCGGCGATGCGCATCGCACCATCGACGCCACCGGCCTCGTCGTCGCCCCGGGGTTCATCGACCTGCACACCCACTACGACGCACAGGCCTTCTGGGACACGACGCTGAGCCCCTCACCGCTGCACGGCGTGACGACCGTGATGGGAGGGAACTGCGGATTCTCGATCGCGCCGCTGGCGGCAGCGACCGGGGCTGAGGTCGACCCGGGTGACGCCGAGTACCTGATGCGAATGCTGGCTCGCGTCGAGGGCATGCCGCTCGAGAGCCTGCAGATCGGGGTGCCGTGGAACTGGACCACCACGGCCGAGTACCTCGACACACTCGACGGGACGCTCATGCCCAACGCCGGCTTCATGGTCGGGCACTCGGCACTCCGTCGTGTGGTGATGCACGACGACGCCAACCGTCGCGAGGCCACGGCCGACGAGATCGAGCAGATGAAGGCCCTGCTCCGTGCCGGCCTCGCGGCGGGAGGAATGGGATTCACCAGCACGTGGTCGACGAGTCACAACGACCACACCGGCCAGCCCGTCCCGTCGCGCTGCTCGTCGGCCGACGAGCTCATCGCGCTGTGCTCGGTGGTCCGTGAGTTCCCCGGCACCCAGCTCGAGTTCATCCCCGCCGTCGGTCGTTTCGACGACGAGGTCTTCCGCCTCATGGGTCGGATGAGCGCCGCCGCCGACCGACCGCTCAACTGGAACCTGCTGCAGGTGTACTCGCAGAACTGGGACCTCGTGCAGCACCAGCTCGACGGATTCGCCATCGCCGAGGCCGAGGGTGGGCGAGTGCTCGCGCTGACACTGCCCGACACCTTCCGCATCCGCCTGAACTTCATGGGCGGGTTCATCCTCGACATCCTCGAGGGCTGGGACCGGCTGATGGCGTTGCCGCCCGAGGCGAAGCTGGCTGCGCTGCGTGACCCTGCGCAGCGTGCCGAGTGGGACCGCCTCGCGCAGTCGACCGAGGGTGCCCAGCGCTCGATCGGCAACTGGGGCAACTACTGGCTCGTCGAGACCTTCAGTCCGCAGTGGAAGCCGTACGAGGGCCGCGTCATCGGTGAGATCGCCGCCGAGCTCGGGAAGAGCCCGTGGGACACGTTGGCCGACATCGTCGTCGACGACGGTCTGCGTACGGTGATCGCCAACCAGGACCGCGGACAGGACGACGCGACGTGGCGGCTCCGGGTGCAGGTGTGGCGCGACCACCGTGCCGTCGTGGGTGCGAGCGACGCGGGCGCGCACCTCGACATGATCGACAGCTTCGCCTACTGCACCACGCTGCTCGCCCGTGCCGTGCGTGAACACGGGTTGATGCCGATCGAGGAGGCCGTCGCCCTCCTGACCTCGGCGCCGGCCGACCTCTACGGCCTGCACGACCGTGGTCGGCTCGCGGAGGGGAAGGTCGCCGACATCGTCGTGTTCGATCCGTCGACGGTCGGCCCCGGACCGGTCGCGATGCGCTTCGACCTGCCCGGTGGTGCTGGTCGCGTCTACGGCGAGGCCGTCGGAATCCGTCACGTCATCGTCAACGGCACTCCCTGCGTCGAGGACGGCACGATGCTCGATGCACGGCCCGGTCGCATCCTGCGCAGCGGTCGCGACACCGTGACCGTGTCGGTGGCCTGAAGCAGGTCAGTGAGATGAGACGGCGGGTGTGGGCTCCGCTGCTGCGGTACCCATCGTGACGGGGCGACCCGACCACTGACGCCCCAGCAGGGCGACGGCCACACCGATCACCACGAGCATCACGAGCCCGGTCGCGGTGTACACGGTGGCCCGACCCTGTGACTCGTAGAGCGATCCGGCGGCAAGGGAGGTCAGGCCGCCCACGAGCGTCTGAACTCCACCGAGCAGGCCCTGCGCGCCGGCCTGTCGTTCGGGCGGGGCGACCATGGCGACGGCCACACCCGAGCTGGTGACCGTGAGGCCGTCGTTGACGGCGTGCACCATCGCGAACGCGAACATCACGCCGGCCGTGGGCCAGAAGCCGTACCCGATGATCGAGAGGCCACCGATCACCAGGCCGATGGTCGCCAGGCGGAACGGTCCGAACTGCTGCGCCCAGCGCCCGCCGAGCGGACCGAACACGACGAGGGGAGCGGCGAAGAGGATGATGCCGAGGTTGCTCATCCAGTCGGCCGCACCGAGGTCGTCGAGCACGAGCACCCACAACACGTCGAACGTGCCGATCATGATGAACACGGTGGCCCCGAACAGGACCGTCGCGAGATAGGCGCGGTGTCGCAACAGGTCGAACGCGAAGCGGGCCGAGTTGGCCTCCGTGGGTTCGGTCTCCTCGACGTGGGTGCGCATCGCGATCGGGATGAGCGGGATGGTGAGCGCGCAGATCAGCAGGAACGGTGCGGCGATGCCGAACGGTCCGACGAGGACGGCGGAGACGGCGGGACCGATCGCGAACCCGACGACGTCGGCCGAGAGCAGTCGTCCGATGTTGCGTCCCATGTTCTCGGGTTCGGCCAGCACCACGATGCGTCGTGCGGCGGGGTTCATCATCCCGGCGCCGATCCCCATCACGGCGCGGGCGAGCAGCAGCAGTGCGAGAGTGTCGGCGAACGCCATCACGGCGAGACCTACGAC
>JBEBDM010000380.1:0-4090 GCA_041156905.1 Actinomycetota bacterium
AGTGTCTCTGACGATCCTGGAAGGGACGATCACCTCGAACGACGCCACGTTCAACGGTGGTGGTGTGTTCGCACAGGAGCCTCCGACGATCTCGGGTGCTGGTCTCTCGAACAACTTCGTCGGCGATACTGGATACGGCGGCAACCTGTGGGTGGGCGACGGAGCAGGCCTCGTCCTTCGCGACACCTATGTCTCGTCGGGTACGGCTCGACACGGTGGCGGGATCTACGTCTCCTCGATGTCGGCGGGAGCGGATGGGCGGATCGAGCGCTGCCAGATCGATGGCAACACCTCGACATTGGAAGGCGCCGGAATGTTGCTCGACCTGGTCGACGACGGCGTGTCGGCGGGAACCCTCCGCATCAGGAACACGACGATCACGGCGAACCAGGCGGGAACGGACGGCGGCGGTGTCTACGTGCGCGACCGGCTGGTGGCGGGGGTCTCCCTCGAGTTCGCAACGGTCGCGGGCAACACGGCGAGCGCGGACGGCGACGGCGTGTTCCTCGGGGGGTTCGGCCCGACGACGATCAGTCACTCCGTGCTCTGGGGCAACGGGCCGGTCGGCGTCGCGGCCGACGACTTCGAGACCACGGCGGTGACGACGGTCGTCAGATCCTTACTGGGCGAGGACGACCTGTACTTCGGTAACCCTCTCGATCTCTCGCTCGACGCTTGGTCGGCGGCGCATGTCGGCGTCGATCCACTGCTGGGCGCACTTTCGGACCGCGGTGGCGCTGTCCGCACCATGAAGCCATCCGCGGGGAGCGTGCTCATCAACGGTGGTGCGACGACGCTGGCGGGTGCTCCTCTGTATGACGCCCGGGTCAAGGCGCGCAAGAGGGGTGGCCGCTACGACATCGGAGCGTTCGAGTTCCAGACGCCGACCGCTCCCCGGAGTGTCGCCGCTGTGTCAGCGCCCGGCGCGGTCCGGATCGAGTGGCGAGCACCGTCGTCCCGCGGCGACGGACCGATCGTCGGGTACCGGATCTACCGTCTCACGGCCAACGGATGGACGCGGGTCGGCACCGTGGGCACCGCCATTCGTACGTACCTCGCGACCGGCCTCCGGTCGGGGACGCTTTATCGGTTCCGAGTGGTGGCCGTGAACGCCGGAGGAGCGGGGACCCTGAGCGCCATCGTGAGTCGTCGGGCCGGATGACCTAGCCCGCGTGGCTAGAGCGCACCGCTGACGATCAGGTCGATCGCTCGGCGGCAGGTGCGGTCGAAGGCGTCGGTGGCCATCACCAGGTGGCTCTCCGGCGTGTCCTCTTCCTTGGTGTGGCTGAGTCCGGCCGTCGACGACGAGAAGATCATCACGGTCGGGATCTCGCGGGCGACCTCGCTGGCGTCGTGGAGGGCGCCACTCGGAATCTCGACGTCGTGGCCCTCGACCTCGCGCACCGACTGGCGTGCGGCATCGAGGAGCGCCGGGTGGAACGGCATCGGGGGGATGCGGAAGATGTGCTCCCACTCGATCGTGCAGCCCTCGGCCTCGGCGGCGGCAGCGGCGGCCTCGTGGGCCTCGTCGAACATCGCCTTCAGCGACTCGGCCGAGATGTGGCGCATGTCCATCGTGATACGCGTCTCGCCGGCGACGGCCGTGACCACGCCAGGCCAGCACTGTGCATGACCCACGGTGGTGACACCCTGGTGGCGCTCGCCGATCTCGGCGATCGCGAGTGCGAAACGAGCGGCCGCACGGAACGAATCGCGGCGCATCTCCATCGGCATCGTTCCGGCGTGGGCGGCCTGGCCGCGGAAGATGAGGCGCTCGCGCTCGATGCCCTTCGTACCGGTGACGGTGGCGATGCCGAGACCCTTCTCCTCGAGGATCGGGCCCTGCTCGATGTGGACCTCGACGTAGGCCTTCACGTCGGCCATCCGGGTACGCGCGCCGTCGAGGTTGTCGATGTCGACACCGTGCTGCGAGAGGATCTCCGGCAGGCGGGCCCCTTCCTTGTCGGTGAGTCCACGGAGGACCCCGATGTCGAGCGTGCCCATGCTCGCTGCGCTGCCGAACAGGCTGCGGCTGAAACGTGCACCCTCCTCGTCGGCCCAGTCGACGCAGGCCACCGTGACCGGCGGGGTTCCCTCGGCTGCGAGGGCGCGGAGCAGTTCGACGCCGGCCATCACGCCCAGCGCGCCATCGAGCCAGCCGCCCTTGGGCACGCTGTCGAGGTGCGAGCCGACGACGAGGGTCTCGGGGCGCTCGCCGCGCAGCACGGCCCACAGGTTGCCGGCCTCGTCCTCGTCGATCTCGACGGGGAGGGTGGCGAGCGACTCGCGGAAGAAGGCGCGGGCCTGCAGCCAGTCGGGGGTCCAGGCGAGTCGGCGGCTCCCCTCGGGTCCACCGGTGCGGGCAGCGAGTTCGCGGAGGTCGGCGACGACGCGGTCGGGCTGGAAGGCGCTCATGCGCCCGAGACTAGCGACCGCTCTCTCAGCCAGCCCACGAAGTCGGCAGCGGGCATCGGACGGGCGATGTGGTACCCCTGCAGGATCGGGCAGCCCATCGCGGCGAGGGTCTCGAGCAGTTCGGGGGAGTCGACCCCTTCGGCGATCACGGTCATGTCGAGCGAGGTGCCCAGTCGCACGAGGAGCTCGACGATCGTGCGGTCGAGGTCGCTGTCGCCCATCCCACGGATGAACATCTGGTCGATCTTCACGGTGTCGACCCGCAGGGCGTGCAGGTACGCCATCGACGAATAGCCGGTGCCGAAGTCGTCGATGCCGACGCGCACGCCGGAGTCGCGCAGCTGTCCGACCACGGCTCCGGCCCGGCCGATGTCGTCGACGAGGTGGGTCTCGGTGATCTCGACCTCGAGCAGGCGGGGGTCGATGTTCGCCTCGTCGCACAGACGACGGACGAGCGGGACGAGCGTGCCGTCGACGATGTGCCGTCCGGAGAGGTTGACGGCGAGGGTCAGCGATGCGGTCTCGGGCTGGATGCGCCACTCACGCAGGAGGCGGACTGACTGTTCGAGCACCCACGTCTCGAGCTCGAGGATGAGGCCGGTGGCCTCGGCGACCGGGATGAACTCGGACGGCAGGACCTCGCCACCCGGTCGCATCCAGCGCACGAGGACCTCTGCGCCGGTGATCGCGCCGGTGGTGCTCTCCATGAACGGCTGGAGGAGGATCGCGAACTCGCCGCCGGGGATCGCCTGGCGCATCGAGAGCGCCATGTCGCTGCGGGCGGCGAGGCGATGTGACATCGCCTGGTCGAACCGCTCGATCCGCGAGCCTCCCGACTCCTTCGCCGCGGCGACGGCGGCGGCGAGACGGGCGACGGTGTCGAGTGGCTCGTGGCCGGGTGTGAGGTCGAGCATGCCGAGCGAGGTCGAGACCACGAACCGGGCTCCGTCACGGCCGTTGCGCGGAGTGGTGAGTGCGGCGAGAGCGCGGTGGGCGACCTCGGTGGCCGCGTCGCCGGTCGTGTCGAGCAGGACGAGGAACTCGTCTCCACCGAGACGGCCGAGGTGTGCGTCGGGGCAGGCGGCCCGGAGGTCGTCGGCGAGTTCGGCGAGCACCCTGTCTCCGCCGGCGTGGCCCTGCGTGTCGTTCACGCTGCGGAAGCCGTCGACGTCGATCATGAGGGCCGTGCCACTGGTGCGTGCGGCGAGAGCATCGAGCGTGGCAGCCCGGTTCGCGAGCCCGGTGAGCGGGTCGATGTGCGTCCGGCGCTGGGCCTCTTCCTCTGCGGCGCGGAGAGAATCGGTGGTGGCGGAGAGCGCCTCGATCCGCTCGGTGCGCGCCACGAGTGCACCGACGAGGTGATCGACAGCGCCGGCGAGCGAGCGCACCTCGGTGGGGCCGATGGCGGGACGGAGCGAGGAGGAGAAGTCGCCGGCCACGGCTCGCTGGGTGCGCGAGTGCAGGCGACGCAGGGCACGGTTCGTGGTGATCGCAAGGGCACCGCCCACCAGCAGGGTCAGGCCACCGCCGGCAGCGGCGATGGCGACCCGGATGCCCTGTCGAGAGGTGTCGACGAATGCGACGGCGACCCATCCGCCACACCCGGCGAGGGTGACGAGGGCGGCGCGGAACCAGGTCGTGTGCAGGCCGGGGAACCGGCGCCGTGGATGCCCTG
>JBEBDM010000381.1:0-3298 GCA_041156905.1 Actinomycetota bacterium
CGCTCGCGCCTGCCACGGCCGTGCGGGCGTAGCCTGACGGCGTGAACCGGCTGCGTCTCGCACTCGCCCAGCTGAACCCGACCGTCGGTGACCTCACCGGCAACGTCGCCGCGATCTGCGAGGCCTTCGACCGCGCCGCCGCGGTAGGTGCCGACATCGTCGCCTTCCCCGAGTTGTCGGTCACCGGCTACCCGCCGGAAGACCTCGTCCTCAAGGCCGGCTTCGTGGCCGACAACATCGCCGCCCTCGAGACGGTGGCGGCACACACGGCCACCGCTCCGGGATGTGTCGCGGTGGTGGGCTACGTCGCCGCCGACCGCGACCTCTACAACGCGGCAGCGGTGTGCGAGGGCGGCCGGGTGGTCGGGACGTACCGCAAGCGCCTGCTCCCGAACTACGCCGTCTTCGACGAGGCCCGCTACTTCACCCCTGGCGACCAGAGCGACCCGTACGAGCTCTACGTCATCGGTGGGGTGAAGGTCGGCATCAGCATCTGCGAGGACGTCTGGAGTCCCGATGGTCCGCTCGCCGAGCAGGCCGCCGGTGGCGCCGAACTCAACGTCAACATCAACGGCAGCCCCTTCCACGACGGCAAGCCCGGAGAGCGTGAGCGGATGCTCGCGACCCGTGCGGCCGATGCCAGTTGCGCACTCGCCTACGTCAACCAGGTGGGCGGCCAGGACGAGTTGGTCTTCGACGGCACGAGCATGGTGTTCACGGCGGAGGGCGAGCTGATCGCGAGGGCAGGTTCCTTCCACGAGGAGCTTCTCGTCGTCGACATCGACATCGATCCGGTGTACCGCAAGCGGCTGCTCGACCCGCGTGGTCGGCGCACCGACGACGAGATGCGCGTCATCACGGTCACCGAGACCCCGCGCCAGCATCGCGAGGCGGTCGTAGCGCGGATGGCGCCGTCGCGTTCGTCCGATGCCGACCTGTACGACGCCCTCGTGCTCGGCACGCGCGACTACGTCCGCAAGAACGGATTCACCGACGTCGTCATCGGTCTGTCGGGCGGCATCGACTCGACCATCGTCGCGTGCGTGGCCGTCGACGCTCTCGGACCCGAACACGTCCATGGTGTCTCGATGCCCTCGCGCTACAGCAGCGAGGGTTCGCGTACCGATGCGCAGGATCTGGCCGAACGGCTCGGCATCGACATCCGCACCGTCGCGATCGAGCCGGCGTTCGCGGCGTACCTCGAGATGCTCGGCCCGTCGTTCGAGGGTCGTCCGGCCGACCTGACCGAGGAGAACCTGCAGAGCCGCATCCGTGGTACGACGCTCATGGCGCTCTCCAACAAGTTCGGCTGGATGGTGCTCACCACCGGCAACAAGAGCGAGATGGCCGTCGGGTACTTCACGATCTACGGCGACTCGGTCGGTGGCTACGGCGTCATCAAGGACGTCCTCAAGACCCGCGTCTACGACCTGTGCCGTTACGTCAACATCCGGGCCGGCCGGTCCGTCATCAACGAGAGCGTGCTCACCAAGCCGCCGTCTGCCGAGCTGCGGCCCGACCAGCGCGACGACCAGAGCCTGCCGCCGTACGAGGTGCTCGACCCGATCCTGCGTCTCTACGTCGAGGACGACCGCACGGCCTCGGAGATCATCGAGCTCGGCCACGACGAGGCGCTCGTGCGACGCATCGCCCGGCTCGTCGACCTCAACGAGTACAAGCGCCGTCAGTGCCCTCCGGGCGTGAAGGTGAGCACCAAGGCGTTCGGCAAGGATCGCCGACTGCCGATCACCAACCGCTACCGCTGAGCGCTGTACGACTGCGCGGCCGGTGTCGCCGATCGCTCGACGGGCTCTGGTCGGCAGACCGGCAACTGCGCGGCGATGGCCGCGCCGACCCCGGTGGCGAGGATGAGTCGGGCGACCCCGGTGTTCAGGTCGGTGGCGAGTGCCATCGCTGTCCCCACGGCCGCGCCGGCGACGGTGAGCGCCCAGAACACGCGGCGGCCCGAGGAGGAGAGCCGGAACGAGCGGTCGGCAGTGACGGCGTCGAGGCCGTACCACTCCTCGAGACGACGGTGGGAGCCGATGACGAGCAACATCCAGACCGCGGTCATCGAACCGATGCTGTGGCCGATCCACTGGAACACGGTGGCGAGCGGTGACGACACGCCGAACAGGACGATCTCGATGTCGTCGTAGCCGAGGATCCGTGCTCCGTCGCCGAACGGATGGGTGAACGAGTCGAGGACGTGGTGCGTGGCGATGCCGATGGCGACCGAGACGATCGTGGCGGTCCAGGTGCGGCGGCACCTGGCGAGCACGCGCCACGAGTGCAGCCGGAACGGGCCGAGGTCGGGGAGTTGCGCCGCAGCGACCGAGATGACCGATGAGCGGACCACGACCGTCACGACGATGCCGAGCAGCCACGCGGGCGGGAGGTTGAGCAGCGACCAGTGCGGCACGCCGAACGCGGTGACGAGGTCGGGGGTCATCGAGCCGATGCACAGGGCGGTTCCGTCGAACCAGCGCGGCCGGACGCTCTTGAGGCCCATGGCAGGGACCTGGTGGGCGAACAGCGTGAACGGCACGACTCCATTCAACCGCGTCGCCGCGGTGGGGGAGGGTCAGCAGCGTTCAGGTGTGGTCAGGGTCGGTTCACTGTGAGCGCGCAGCGTGTCGCATCACCGTGATCGCGGCGAGGACGGCGCACGCGCTCGCGAGGGCAGCCGGCCATCCGATCCCGTGGCGGACGTACAACGAGGTGGCCGGGATGCTGGCTGCGGCGCGGCCGAAGGTGCCCGACGTGAACGTGAGCGAGATGCCCTTGGCGGGAGCGCCGGGGATGATCTGGGTGCTCAGCGGGATCGAGCTGACGATGCTGAACTCGAACCCGGCGATCGCGAGGAGGAGGAACGGCACGGCGATGGCGGGGTGGTCGGTGAGGGCGACCACGAGGAGGCTCCCGACGGCGAGGATGCCGGCCCCGACGGCGGTGGCACGCTCCTTGCCCCAGCGGTCGGCGTAGCGGGCCGTGGCGGTGGAGGCGCCGAGCTCCCCGACGCCCATCAGGAAGACCAACGCGGTGAGGCCCGTGTCGCCGAAGCCGAGCGCGTCCTTCAGCCAGCTGCCAAAGGTGACGAACAGCATCTGGCTGGCCGCCATCAGGAAGAAGACGACGAGAACGATGAGCCATCCCGTGCGCGTCGGTCGGCCACGTGCTGCCTCGACCCGAGAGCCGGGGTCGGAGTGGGCCGCGTCGTCGGGAAGCAGCCCACGCACGACGACGGCGAAGGCGATCACCGCGATGGCTCCGACCGCGTATCCGAAGCGCCAGCTGG
>JBEBDM010000382.1:0-16908 GCA_041156905.1 Actinomycetota bacterium
ACAAGGAGCAGATGGGCGAGTGGTTCGACCGCCCTCGCCCCATCGACCTGCGCCACGTCGACGGCCACCCCCTCGACCGCAAGGCCAACCCGAGCGACGGCCAGAAGGTCTGGCTGCGCGCCGACGGCGTGCTCCCCGTCGACCCGACACTCCACGCCTCCATCGACACGTATGCCAGCCACAAGACGCTGCTCGACACGACCATCCTCCCGTTCGGGATGTCGTGGGACACCCCGGGCATGCAGATGGCGAGCCTCGACCATGCGATGTGGTTCCACCGGCCGTTCCGCGCCGACGACTGGCTGCTCTACGACCAACAGGCCGTGAGCACCCACGGAGCCCGAGGGCTCGCTGGCGGCAACATCTACACGAGCGACGGCCACCTCGCCGTCACCGTCATGCAGGAGGGCCTCGTCCGGGTGGGACGACGCTGATGCACCGGCACCGCCGATGGACAGCAGTCCTCCTCGCGCCGCTCGTGCTCGCCGCTTGTGCGACCGACCCTGACGACACCACCGCACCCGAGGTGACGTTCGAGACGGTCGCGCCCGCGAGCACCGAGTCGGTCGACACGACCACCGTGTCGAGCGTGGGCTCATCGGTCGTGCCGGCCGAGACGACCACCACCGCGACCCTCCCGGCTCCGAGCCCGGACACCGTGACACTCACGCCTGTCGTGTCGGGCCTCACCGCCCCCGTCGACCTCGCTGTCCGTCCGGGCGATGACACGTTGTACGTCGCCCAGCAGGGCGGCCAGGTGCTCGCCATCGACGCCGACGACGAGCGCCGCGTCGTCCTCGACGTCAGCGGCGGGATCTCGACCGGCGGCGAACGCGGCCTCCTCGGGATCGCCTTCACACCCGATGGGGCCGAGCTGATCGTCTCGGTCACCGACCTCGACGGCAACACCCTCGTGTCGGGATACACGATGGCTGGCGACGGTACTGCCGACCCGTCCACGGCACGGACCCTGTTCACGGCCCGGCAGCCGTATCCGAACCACAACGGCGGCGACGTCGCCATCGGTCCGGACGGGATGCTCTACATCGGCCTCGGCGACGGAGGGGCGGCCGGCGATCCGGAGCGATCCGCACTCGACGTGTCGTCACCCCTCGGCAAGCTCCTGCGCATCGACATCTCCGCCGAGTCGCCCACGGCACCGTCCGACAACCCCTTCGTCACCACCGCGGGTGCGCTTCCCGAGATCTGGTCGGTCGGCCTCCGGAACCCGTGGCGGTTCTCCTTCGACAACGCCACGGGCGATCTCTGGATCGCCGACGTGGGTCAGAACGAGTGGGAGGAGATCGACGTCGCCCGAGCCGATTCATCCGGCCTCGACGCCGCACGTGGCCTCCACTTCGGCTGGAGCGCCCTCGAGGCGACCCACCCGTTCAACGCTGACCAGTCGGCGGAGGGAGCCACTCCGCCCGTCGTCGAGTACCCGCACGGCGAGCAGGGATGCTCGGTCAGCGGCGGTGCCGTCGTTCGCGACGGATCGTTGCTCGACGGGTGGTACGTCTTCTCCGACTACTGCTCGGGCAAGGTGAGCGCCATCGACGCGTCCGCGGCCAGTCCCGGCGTCCTGAGCCAGCCCGTACTGCTCGCCGTGTCGGCCGCCGTCACCGCCGTCTGCCTCGGCCCCGACGGCTCCGCCTACGTCCTCTCGGTGGGCGACGGCGGACAGGGCACGGGCAGCATCAGCCGCCTCGGCCCCACCTGATCCTCGTTCTTGCCGGGCACTCGGCCCGGCCGGGCGAATGGTCGGGTCAGACGACCCGGACGGGCACCTGTCGCGGGCCGCGTACCTGACCGCCGGCCCAGGTGACCTGCGCCGGATCGGTGAGTTCAAAGTTCGGGATCCGGCGGATGAACTCCTCGATGGCGACACGCAGCTCCATGCGTGCGAGGTTCGAGCCCGCACAACGGTGGATGCCGGCACCGAACGCCACGTGACGGTTGTTCTGGCGGTCGAGGATCACCTTGTCGGGATCAGGGAACTGCTGCGGGTCGCGGTTGGCGGCCGGGAAGTTCATGAGCACGCGATCACCCGCGTGCATCGGGCAGCCCTTGTACTCGACGTCGTGGCTGAGCACACGGGCCATGGTCACCGGCGCGTACGCGCGCAGGAGTTCCTCGATGGCCGTCGACCACAGGTCGGTGTCGGCAGCGACGAGCCGACGACGATCATCGGCGTGGGTCGCGAGGTGCCACATCGACGAACCGATCGACGACCACGTGGTGTCGATACCGGCGATCATCAGCAACACGCACATGCCGAGCACGATGCGCCGGTCGACCGGCTCGCCGTCGTGCTCCGACTGCAGCAGCTCGCTGATGAAGTCGTCGGTGGGCGTCGCGATCCGGTCGTCGATGGCCTTCTGCAGGTACTCGATGATGCCCATGACACCGCGCATCCGGCGCTCGTTGTCGTGCGCGAACTCGAGCACGTCGCGTACCCACTCGGTGAACACCGGGGCCATCGACTCGGGCACGCCGAGGATGTGGGCGATCACGCGGACGGGGATCTGCTGGGCGTACTCCGTGCCGAGGTCACCCCCACCGCGCTCGACGAAACCGTCGACGAGGGTGCGGCACAGGTCGCGGGTGAACACCTCGTACTCGGCCACGCGCGCCGGGCTCATGGTCGGGAGCACCAGACGACGGGTCCAGGTGTGCAGGGGCGGGTCGGATCCGATCGGCGGCAGGCCGTACGCGAGCAACTGCTGACCACCCTGCTGCTCGGGCGGGGGCGGGACCACCGAGATGCCGTTGCCCGAGGGGAAGTTCACGATGTCGCGGGCGATCGCCGAGACGTCCTCGTAGGTGGTGGGCATCCACGAGCCTCCCCACCTGTCGGTGTGGGCCACGGGGCAGGTCTCGCGGAGTCCGTCCCACACGGGGAACGGATCGTTGATGTACTCCGGCGAGAAGATGTCGTAGTCGGTCGACCAGTCGGTCACCGGGCGCGGGGCTGTGTCGCTCACGGGGAGATTCTGACACTCCCGCCGACACAGGGTGGTATCGGGCGGTCCTCGACCCTCAAGGGCGCCGCGTGCCCATGAACATCGACTTCAGGGCGTCGTAGTGCTCGATGCAATGCCCGGCACCCATGACGACGGCCTCGAGCGGCATGTTCGACATCTTCACCGGGACCCTGGTCTCGGCCTCGATCCGCTGTGCGAGCCCACGGAGCAGGCCGCCACCACCGACGAGGTACATGCCACGGTTCAGGAAGTCCTGGGCGAGCTCGGGCGGCGCCTTGGCCAGGCAACGGGTCACCGAGGCGATGATGCTGCCGACGACGTCCTCGATCGCGAAGCGGATCTCCTCGGAGGTGAGGTCGACGGTCTTGGGCAGGCCGGTCATCATGTCACGGCCCTGGACCTGGGCGACACGCTCCTCGCCCGTGGGCGCTGCGGAGCCGATCGCCATCTTGACTTCCTCTGCCGTGCGCTCGCCGATGCCGATGCCGTGCTCACGCCGCACGTACGCCTGGATGGCGGCGTCGATGTCGAAACTGCCGACACGCACCGCCTCGAGGGCCACCACGCCACCGAGGCTGATGACCGCGGTCTCACTGGTGCCACCGCCGATGTCGATCACCATGTTGCCGACCGGTTCGTCGATCGGAAGGTCGGCACCGATGGCCGCCGCCATCGGCTGCTCGATGAGATGGGCGTCCGCGGCACCGGCGCGACGAGCGGCGTCGGTCACGGCGCGACGCTCGACCTCGGTGATCGCCGACGGCACACAGATGACGACCTTCGGACGCGTGAAGCGGCTGACGCCGACGCGCTGGAGCAGCAGGCGGATCATCCGCTCGGTGATCTCGAAGTCGGTGATGGCGCCACCACGCAGCGGACGCACCGCCACGATGTAGCCCGGGGTACGGCCGATCATCTGCCAGGCCTCGCGACCCGTGGCGAGCACCTCGCCGGTCTGCCGGTTGAGGGCGATGACCGACGGCTCGTTGAGCACGATGCCGCGACCCTTCATGTACACGAGGGTGTTGGCGGTGCCGAGATCGATGGCGAGGTCGCGTGCCATGGCTATTGTCCCCGGCCTTCCTGGTCGTCGTCAGGACGGACCCTCTTCATCACCTCACGACGCGCCTCCGGGGAGAGTGCGTCGATGTGGCGTCGGAAATTGGTGATGCCCGATTCCTGGCGCGAACGAAGGCGGAAGCGCAGGACGAGAGCCGACCCGATCACGACGATCGCGGCCACGATCACCCAGGTCATCGCGACACCTCACGCGGGTCGACCGGTGTCGATGCGCCGGTTCCCCAGTCGGAGCCGTCGCGCCACTCCTCGCGCTTCCAGATGGGGGCCGTGGCCTTGAGGGCATCGATCGCGAATCGGGCGGCTTCGAACGCCTCCGGCCGGTGCGGAGCGCTGACGGCCGCGATGACCGACGACTCGGTCAGGCCGAGACGCCCGGTGCGGTGGAGCAGGGCGACGCGACCCGTGTCGGGCCACCTCGTGCGCAGTTCGTCCTCGATCCGTCGGAAGGTGGGAACGACCTGCTCGTCGTAGGCCTCGTAGGTGAGGGATGTCACGTCGGAGCGCAGTTCACCCTCGCTGTCGACGGCGTGGTCACGGACGATGCCGCTGAAGAGCACGACCGCTCCGCACGTCGGGAGGAGGCACCACTCGTAGACCTCGCCGACCGGGAGCGCGTCGGCGGTGAGACCGAGCCACGAATCGCCGGACGAGGGAGCATGCACGACTCCTGAGCGTAGCCCTTGGGCGGCTCCGACCGGTGGTGCCCGCGACGCCACTCGCGGCGATGTCGTCACTACCATCACCTGTTCGTGGAGCACAGCAGCGGGCACGGTGACGAGGCATACCCTCCGGCTCCCGTTCCGGCGCACGAACGAGCATGGCGCCACCCCAGCGAGGTGGGCGCCGAAGCGTGGCGCCGTAGCGAGCCCCCGCTCAGCATCGGCCGCGGACTGTTCGTCGTGACGACGACGTGCTGCCTCACCCTCGGAGCCGCCCTCACCTGGGCCACCCTCGACACACACCCCGGTGGGCTCTCGGCCGCAGCGATCCGCGCCGAGACGTTCGTGATGGGCGACGAGGGCTCGGTGAGCACCGAGCCCGACGCCGTGAGCCCGCCCACCTATCGACTCGAGGACGGCACCGTGCGCCAGGAGCCGGCCATCGCCGTCCCGCTCGCCGACGGCCAACTGATCCTCACCACCGCCGCTGCCGTGCGTGGTGCCCGGACGCTCGAACTCCGGGATGCCGCCGGTCGCTCGGAACCGGCACACGTGGTGCTGGTCGACGACGAGACCGGACTCGCCATCCTCGTGACCGATGCATCGTCTCTCCCGATGGCCTACGAGGTCGCCACCGCCCTCGATGCCGGCGACGAACTCCGCTTCGACGATGACACGGTCGTGGTCGTCCACGACGAGACCATCTCGGCCCGACGTTGGTACGGACTCGACCAGCACGAGGGCAGCCCGGTGGTGAACCAGCGCGGCGAACTCGTCGGGCTCTGCTCACAGGAGGAGCACGGCATGCGCGTCGTCCTCCTCGAACGGGTCGACGAGATCCTCCGCCAACTCGGCGAGGGCTGAGTCAGCGACGGGTTCGCTGACGCACTGCCCGCACGACGACGAGCAACACGACGACGCCCAGCGCGACCATCCCGCCGAGGGCGATCTCCTGACGTCGCTTCGGCGACACCATCGTCCACCACTTGGCCTCGGTGCCCTCGACGTACGCCTGCTCGTTGGTGACCGTCGGCTCCCAGCCCTCGGCCCTCAGGCGGTCATTGGCGACGAGCCACGGGTGCCGGGTGTACCCGAGGAGCCCGGGCGGGATGGGACCGCGCTGGAACCTCCAACGCAGGTCGGTGATGACCTCGTGCACTCGCTCGGGGAGCTTGATCCGCGGCACGGCCCCGGCGAGCGCCCTGACCCGTTCCCCGGCGATCCAGCCGTCGGGCGCCACGTTGTACACCCCGTCGAGTCGACGCTCCGCGGCGAGCGCCACGGCCGACGCGAGATCGTCGAGGTGCAGGAACTGCGCTGGCGGGTCGGACTCGCCCACACGCTGACCGAGACCGGCTGCGAGTGAGTTGGCAAGTCCGCTCGAGCCGTCGGCCGCGACAGCGATGGCGGGCCGGAGGATCGTCGCCGTGCGGCCTTCATCGGCGGAGCGCCACTCGTCGACCAACTGCTCGACGGCGCCGAGCTGACGGGCGTACGCGAACTCCGGGTCGGGCCGCAGCACGGCGTCCTCGGTGAGCGGGACGGGATTGTTGGCGTAGGCGCCGTAGACCATCGCGGAGGAGACGAGCACCACGTGCCGGATCGAGCGGTACGAGGCGAGGGCCGTCATGATCCCGGCGAGGGAACTCTCCCCTCGGCTGGCACGCGCATCGGCATCGTGTGCGGCGAGCCACACCAGGACCTCGCACTCGGGCATCTGCACGATCCGTACGTGATCGTCGAGCGAGAGTCGCCGCAGCACACGGGCACCCAACCCGCTCGACGGATCGTCGAGGCAGACGTCGAGCCGTGCGGTGGCGATGCCGGTGGCCATGGCCTGACCCTACCCGCGGCGGCCCGCGGCACGCTCGGCCTTAGGCTGACACCATGTCCTCCGGCGACCCGATGCCCAGCGGCGACGATCCCTTCTCCGGCCTGCCGTTCTTCGGCGACATCGCCAAGGCGATGTCCGGTCAGGGTCCGCTGCACTGGGACGCCGCCCGGCAGTTCGCCTCGCTCTCGGCGACCGGCGGCGAGAGCGAACCCAACGTCGACCCGATGGCCCGCATCGCCCTCGGCGAGTTCGCCCGCATCCTCGACCTCCACGTGCGCGACGTGACCGGTGTCGATATCTCGTTCCCCGAGATCCTCCCGATCACCCGCGGGGTGTGGGCCCAACGGACACTCGACGCCTACCGGCCCCTGTTCACCGAGATGGCGACCTCGCTCGGCCGCCGTGGTGACGACGGCACCCCCACCGACCCGATGGCCGCGATGATGGCCAACCTCTCGCAGATGATGGCCCCGGCGATGATGGGCATGGCCGTCGGCTCGATGGTCGGGCGGATGGCGGCGCGCACGTTCGGTCAGTACGACCTCCCCATCCCCCGCGAGGGCACGCACCTCCTCGTCGTCCCCGCCAACATCGATACCTTCGCCGCCGACTGGTCGCTCGACCCGTCCGAGATGCGGATGTGGGTGCTCGCACAGGAACTCATCGGCCACACCCTGTTCTCGCTCGGCGACGTGCGCGCCCAACTCACCGGACTGGTCCGGCGGTACGTCGGCGCCTTCCGACCCGACCCGAATGCCGTCGCCGAGCACCTCGGCCAGGTCGACATGACCTCGGGCGCCGACCCGATGCAGGCCCTCCAGGGTCTGTTCAACGACCCGGCCGTCCTGCTCGGAGCCGTGCAGTCACCCGAGCAGGCCGAGCTCGCACCTGTCCTCGACGCCGCCGTCGCCGGCGTGGTCGGCTACGTCGACTATCTCGTTGACTCCGTCGCCGTCCGCGTCATCGGTGGCGACGCGCTCTCTATCGCCGAGGCGGTCCGGCGACGTCGGATCGAGGCCTCCCCCGACACCGTGTTCGTCGAACGTCTCCTCGGTCTGCACCTCGACCACGAACAGGTCCAGCGCGGCAAGTCGTTCGTGGCCGGTGTCGTCGACCGTGTCGGCGAGCACCGGCTCAGCGACCTCGCCGCACGTCCCGGTTCGCTGCCGACTCCTGCCGAGCTCGAGGCTCCCGGCCTGTGGGTCGCCCGTCTCGAACTGGGCGCCTGACCGCTGGGGCGCGCCGACCCGACCTCCGGCGACGCAACTCACCTGCCACCAGCGTCCGCACCCGTTCGCCGAGACTCGGCGGCAACGGCCGTCCCTGTCGCAGCGTGCGTGCCCCGATCATGTAGGTAGCAGCCGCGAACGCGCCCGCCGTACCGACGACGAAGAAGCCGAGCCGACCCGGCATCGTGACCGCCACCGGCGGAAGTCCTCCGAACACCCATGCCAACTGGAAGCGGGTCTCGAAGCGGGCGAACGCCCGTCCCTGGTCGGCGTCGGGAGCGTCGCGCTGCACGATCGCATCGAACGCCATCCGTCCGATCGCGGACGCCGCCCCGACGACGAAGGCGAGGATCACGGCCGTCGCCACACCGCCCGTCGACGCGGCACCGAGGCCTGCAAGGGCCACGACCCCGAGACCGCCGGCCAGCATCCGCTCCTCGCGCAACCACTGGCGCACGAACGGCGCAGCGAGGTTGCCCGACATCGATCCTGTCGTGCTCGCGGCCACCGCGAGGCCGACCTGCCAGAACCCGTAGTCCTCACGCAGCCAGAACAGGAGGTGGAAGGTGAGGAACCCGATCGTGCCGCGGATGACGGTGATGGCACCACTGGCCAGCACGATGCCGGCCGAGCGGAGGCCTTCGGCCTGTTCCGAGCGAGGCGGCGAGTCCGAGACCTCGTGGAACGGGAGCCGACGAGCAGCGAGCGCGGCGAACACGAGAGCGATCACGCCGATGGTCAGCGGGATGCCCGCGGCGACCCGACCGAACAACGTGAGCGGACCGATCGTCACCGCACCCATCAGTCCGGCGATCAGGCTCAGCTTCGAGTTCGCCTGCACCAGCTCGTCGTGGTCGCGCACGACCTCCGGGACGATCGCGCTGCGAGAGACCGCGTACGTCTTCTGCATCACGAGCGCGACGAACACCAACGGGTAGAGCAGGAGGTCGTCGGTGTGGAACGCCAACAGGACGTAGGTGATGGCACGGACCACTGCCGTCAGCACGACGATCATCCGCCGGCCACCCGGCATCCGGTCGATCGCCGGACCGATCAGCGGGGCGACGACGGCGAACGGGGCGACCGTCACGAGGAGGTACAGCAGGACCTTCGAGCGTTGCGCATCAGGACTGAGGCTGAACAGCACCGAACCTGCCAGCGCTCCGTACATCGCGGAGTCGCCGAGCGCCATCAGCGCATGCGTACGTGCCAGTCGTCGGAACGGTGCCATCCCGGGGAAGTTCTCGGGGATCACCTGACGACGACTCACGGGTCGATCGTACGCGGGACGGCCTACGCCGACAGGGAGCGCTCCAGCTTGTACCCGAGGCCACGGATGGTGACGAGCCGCGTCGGGTTCGCCGGGTCGTCCTCGATCTTGGAGCGCAGGCGCTTGACGTGGACGTCGAGCGTCTTGGTGTCGCCGACGTAGTCGTACCCCCAGACCCGGTCGATGAGGACCTCACGGGTGAGCACACGACCGGCATTGGCCATCAGCAGGTGAAGGAGCTCGAACTCCTTGAGCGGCAGGGAGATGTCGACACCGGCGCGCTGCACACGGTGGGCGTCGGGATCGAGCGTGAGTTCCCCCACGGCGAGAGCACCACCCGCCACTGGTCGCGCCTGTTCGGGCTCACCCGCAGCCGGGGCCTGCTCCGTCTCACCCTGACGGCGACGCAGGACCGCTCGCATCCTCGCCACGAGTTCACGGATGCGATACGGCTTGGTGACGTAGTCGTCGGCACCCACCTCGAGACCCACGACCGTGTCGATCTCGGCGCTCTTCGCCGTCACCATGATGATCGGGACCCGCGAGCGGCTCCGGAGGATGCGACACACGTCGACCCCGCTGACCTTCGGAAGCATCACGTCGAGCAGCACCAGGTCGGGTTGGACGCTCTCGAAACGGACGAGCGCCTCGGCCCCGTCCTTGGCGACCTCGACCCGGAAACCCTCACGGGTCAGGCCGACGATCAGGGCCTCGACGTAGGCCTCCTCGTCCTCGACGACGAGGACGGTCGGACGCGGGTCGACAACGGCGCTCATGCGGATTCTCCTGCAGGGAGTCGAAGTGTGAAGGTGCTTCCCTCGCCCTCGCGCGAGGTCACGGTGGCGTCACCGCCGTGATTGCTGACGACGTGACGGACGATGGCGAGGCCGAGGCCGGTGCCACCCGTCTCGCGGCTCCGGGCCCGGTCGACCCGGTAGAACCGCTCGAAGACCCGGTCGAGGTCCTTGGCCGGGATCCCGACGCCCTGGTCGCGCACCGAGATCTCGACCATCGATCCATCGGTGCGACCGCTCACCACGATCTCCCCGCCGCGTTCGCTGTACTTCACGGCGTTGTCGATGAGGTTGGCGATGGCCGACACGACCTGCAGTCGGTCGCAGAACAGGACGCACTCGCGCTCGACGTCGATGTGCAGGCCGAGTCCGGCGCGATCGGCAGCGAGGCGATGGCGAGCCACGGCCTCCGACACGACCATCACGGCCGGGATCTCCTCGCGCTCGGGCTCGGCCAGTTCGATGCGCGACAGCTCGAGCAGGTCGTCGATCGTGCCACCCGCGCGATGCGCCTCGTCGACCATGCGGGCGGCGAGAGGACGGACGTCGTCGATCTCGTCACAACCCTCGATGGTCTCGGCGAGGAGGGCCAGCGCTCCGACCGGGGTCTTCAGCTCATGGCTGATGTTCGACACGAAGTCGGTACGCACGGCGTCGAGACGAACACGCTCACTGACGTCGTCGATCGCGACGAGCACACGTCCCTCACCCACCGGGAAGCCCGTCAACAGCAGCACTCGTTGCGGAGGGCCGTAGAACTCGAGCCGCTGGGTCACCGACCCGGTCTCGGGATCCCCGACGCGGCGATCGGCGCAGATCGCCTGCACAGCACCGTCGACGAGTACGTCGACATGGCTGCCGAAGGTCGAGCTGGCGTTGCGCAGCAGCACCCGGCACCGGCTGTCGAGGAGGATCAACCCGACAGGAGCCGAACGGAACGCCGCCGAGAGGATCGCGTTGTCGCTGCGGAGCTGCTCGATCTCGGCACGAGCCGCGTCGAGTTCGGAGCGCATGACATCTGTTTCACGTGGCCGGCGACCAGGATCGACCCGCCCGAAGATGTTCACGCCGACTCGCCCGCCTCAGGGTGCGCCACGTCGCCGAGGGCCACCGGAGCCCGCTCCGGCTTTCTGTGGTCGGGCAGGACACCGGTCACGATGAACTTCACCCGTTCGGCCATGTTGACCCCGTGGTCACCGATGCGCTCGAAGAACCGCGACGCCATCGCCAGCTGGACGGCCACCTGCATGTCGTCCGAGGTGCCGTGGTGGGTCTCGATCAGGGTCTGGATGAACTGCTTCTGCACGGCGTCGAGATAGCCGTCCATGTCGTCGACGGCTGCAGCCTTGGCGACGTCGCGCTCCCTCATCGCGTCGATCGCCGCGAGGAGAATGGCCTGGGCCTGCTCGCCCATCCGCCCGACCAGACCGCGCAACCTCGGATCGAGCTCGTGGCCGTACACCCGCCGTGCCACCTTGCAGATGTTCGCCACCATGTCACCCGTGCGTTCGATCTCGGCGACGATCTTCATCAGGGCCAGCACTTGGCGCAGGTCGCCGGCAACGGGCGCCTGGAGCGCGAGCACCTCGATGCACCGCTCCTCGAGTTCGACCGCAACGGCATCGATCTCGGCGTCGGCCTTGATCACGTACTCGGCGCCCTCGAGATCGGAGTCGAGGATGATCCCCGCTGCACGGGGCACCGACTCGGCGACACGGGCCGCGAGGAGTATGACGTCGGCGCGGATCTGGTCGAGGGTGTTGTGGTACGTCTTGCGCAGCTCTTCCATCAGCCGAACCGTCCTGTCACGTAGGCCTCGGTGCGCTCGTCGGAGGGCGCCGAGAACATCTTCTTGGTGAGGTCGTACTCGACGAGCACGCCGGTGCGACGGTCGCTCTCGGTGTTGACCTCGGTGGTGAAGAAGGCGACCCGGTCGCTGACACGGGCTGCCTGCTGCATGTTGTGCGTCACGATCACGATCGTGTACTGGTCCTTGATCTCCTGCATCAGTTCCTCGACCCTCGCAGTCGCGATCGGGTCGAGCGCCGAGCACGGCTCGTCCATCAGCAGGACCTCGGGCTCGATGGCGATCGCACGGGCGATGCAGAGGCGCTGCTGCTGACCACCCGAGAGTCCGAGTCCACTCGCCTTCAGCCGGTCCTTGACCTCGTCCCAGAGGGCGGCGCCGCGCAGCGCCTTCTCCACGACGGCGTCGAGATCGGCCTTCTTCTTCAGCCCACCGAGGCGGGGGCCGTAGGCCACGTTGTCGTAGATGCTCTTCGGGAACGGGTTCGGCTTCTGGAACACCATGCCGATCCGGCGACGGACCTCGACGGCGTTGACCGCAGGGTCGTACAGGTCGACACCATGGAAGTCGACCTTGCCCTCGACCCGTGCCGACGGGATGAGGTCGTTCATCCGGTTGAAGCAGCGCAACACGGTGCTCTTGCCACAACCCGACGGCCCGATGAAGGCGGTGATCTCCTTGCGGTGGACGTCGATGGCGACATCACGCACGGCCCGGAACTCGCCGTAGTACACGGCAAGGTCGGAAGTACGGAAGACGACATCGGTGGCGCCCGGTGTTCCCGCGCTCTGGTTCGGATTGTCGGACATCGTGGTGGGCTCCTGGTACGTGTCGGAGGAGTTCGGGAGAACCTTCGAGATCATGTCAGCCGACCCGGCGGCGCTCGAAGCGGTTGCGGAGGAGGATCGCCGCGGCGTTGAGGACGAGGACCATCATCAGCAGCACGACGATGGCTGCGGCGTTGAGGTCCTCGAAGGTCAGCCCCGTGAGATCGCCGGGCTTGTTCGGGTTGTTGGCCCAGCCGTAGATCACGATCGGCATGGCGGTGAACTTGCCCTGCAGTTGGTCGAGGAAACTCTGACCGGCCGGGCTCGCAAGGCGTCCGGTGATCGCACCGATGAGGAGGAGCGGAGCCGCCTCTCCGAGGGCTCGGGCAACGGCGAGCATCGTGCCGGTGAGGATCCCCGGCGCCGCGTACGGCAGCACGTGATGACGGGTCGTCTCCCACTGCGTCGCTCCGACGCCGTAGCCAGCCTCACGCAGTCCGGAGGGGACCGCTCGGACGGATTCGGCAGTGGTGATGATGATGATCGGTAGGACGAGGATCGCCATCGTGACACCGGCAGCGATGACGCTCCGGCCGCCCGTCACGGACTCGAGGCCCTTGACGAACACGACGAGCCCGAGGATTCCGTAGACCACGCTCGGGACACCCGCAAGGTTGCGGATGTTGAGCTGGATGAAGTTCGTCAGCCGGGTCGGCTTGGCGTATTCCTCCAGGTACACACCGGCGGCGATCCCGACCGGGAAGGCGAGCACCACCACGAACGCCGCGATCATCAACGAACCCCAGATGCCCTGACTGACGCCGGCCTTGTCGGGGCTCGACGCGAGATCGTTGAGGAAGAAGCCCTGGCTGCGCTTCTCGAAGACGGGGATCGCGGAGGCGACGACGTCCCAGAGCAGGATCGTCAGCACCAGCATCGAGAGCAGGAGACAGGCCAACAAAGCGAGGGCGAAGAGCATGCCCTTCACGTCGCGCTTGCCGCCGGTGAGCGACGCCCGCACGACGGCGGCCGAGCTGGAGAGGGTGGAGTCGGAGACAGCCATCGTTCGTCCCTCAGTACTGGTTGCGCACGCGGCGCACCACTCGGGCGGCCACCATGTTGAGGCCGAGGGTCATCAGGAAGAGCACAGCGCCGACGAAGAACAGGCTCTGGAACGCCAGACCACTGCCCACGACCTGGTCGCTGCCCTGGGCGAGCTGCGCCATCGAGGCCGTCATCGTCAGGCCGGGGTCGGTCGGGTTGAAGGTACGCGGTGCCGAGCCGAGCCGGCCCGACGCCAGGGCGGCGACCATCGTCTCACCGACGGCACGGGAGACGGAGATGATCAGGGCGGCGACGATGCCGGAGACAGCGGCGGGGAGGACGACCTTGATCACCGTCGTGCTCCGACGCGCCCCGAGCCCGGAGCTCGCTTCGCGCAGAGCGAGGGGAACTGCACGGAGGGCATCCTCACTGATGGAGGCCATGAGAGGAGTCACCAGCACGCCGATGGCGACACCGGTGACCATCAGGCTGGTCGACTGGGTCGTGCCAAAGAGCGGCTGGATCAGATCGGGTCCGAGGACACGCAGGGCGAAGAAGCCGAACACCACGCTCGGGATGCCGGCGAGGATCTCGAGGATCGGCTTCAACATCCGGCGCGTGCGGGGCGAGGCGTACTCGCTGAGGTAGATGGCGGCCCCGAGGCCGAGGGGGGCGGCGACGACCATCGCGACGACCGACACGATCAACGTGCCGAGGACGATGGTGGCGAGATCGAAGCGGTCGCGACGGGGGTCCCAGCTGGGAACGTCGGCGCCGTCGATGAGGCCGCCGATGCCCTGGGTGTCGAGCAGACCGGAGAGGAACGTCCACGCCTCACGGAAGAGGGTCCAGACGATCAACGCGCTGATGACGACCGAGACACCAGCGGCAGCGAAGAGGAGGACGCGCATCGATCGCTCGACGCGACGTCGCCGCGGGTCGCCACGCAGGTCGGAGAGCGTGAGGGCCGCGTGCGGCAGGGAGGATGCGGAGTGCAGGGTGTCCATCGAAGGAGCAGGCTCGTGGGCCGGGCCTGACGGCCCGGCCCACGCAGCCTAGTGATCAGTGGTCAGGCGCTCGCCCAGGCCGAACGGGCAGCCTCGACGCGGTCGGCCGGGAGACCGACGTAGCCGGCCTCGGTGACCTTCGCGAGACCATCGTCGCTGAGGAGGACGTCGACGAAGGAGGCTACGGCCGGGTTGGCGGCGATGGACTGCTTGCTGACGTAGACGTACAGCGAGCGGCTGAACGGGTACGAGCCATCGGCCACGGTCTCGGCGCTCGGGGCCACGCAGCCCTCGCCACCGTCGATCGAGATGGCCTTCATCGCCTCGGCCTCGGCCTCATAGAAGGCGAAGCCCACCCAGCCGAGGCTGGTGTCGCTGCCCTCGATGCCGTCGACGATCAGGTTGTCGTTCGGGCTGGCGGTGTAGTCGCTGCGGGTGGTGTCCTCGACACCGCGCTCCTCGGCGAGCTTCTTGATGGCGAACTCGACGAACGTGTCGTAGGTCCCGCTCTCCGGGCCGGGGCCCGTCACCACGAGCTCCGCGTCGGGCAGGGTGGCGTAGGCCGAACCCAGCTCGGCAGCGAGAGCGTTGGCATCGCTCCACGAGGTGAAGCCCTCCGACTCGGGACCCATGAGGGCGTAGAGGGCAGGCACGTCGAGGCACTCGATGGCGCCGTTGTTCGGGCTGGTGGCGACCGTCAGACCGTCGAGCGCGATCTCCAACTCGACGTACTCGATGCCGGCCTCGGCGCAGCTGGCTGCTTCCTCGTCCTTGATCTGGCGCGAGGCGTCGCTGATGTCGGCCTCGCCGGCGCAGAACTTCTTGAATCCGTCGCCGGTGCCAGGACCCTCGACGGTGACGGCGAGAGCGCCGCCCGAGAGCTCACCAGCGAGCTCGCCCACGAGCACCGTGATCGGCTCGACGGTCGACGAACCGGTCACGAACACCTCGCCGGCAGCGAGCTCGCTCGGCGCCTCGGTGCTCTCGGTCGCGCTCGACTCGGTGGCCTCGGTGGTGTCGGTCGCGCCCTCGTCCGAACCGCATGCGGTGGCGATGAGCGAGAGTCCGACGATTCCGGCGAGAACGACCCGCCTCGTACTGCTGTTCACGTGTGTCTCCTGTTGTAGGGGGAATGACGACGTGATGTTCGGTGGGTCTCATGTCTCCCACGGAGCCGTCAGGTGAACGGAAGGTGAACAGCGCGGTAACCCTAGGGGTTACCGTTCGTTGGCCTCTCGTTCACCTTCGAGCCGTCGTGACGGACCGACCGCTGTCCGGACGGGTCAGCGGGCCTGGCGGTCGGAGACCCAGTCGTAGAGCCGCTGCTGGGCGTCACCCGTCGTGAACTCGGCCGGGCCACGACGGTGCCACTGACCGTTGCCGTCGAGTTCGTGCCGCACGATGTCGTCGGCGAGGTCGAACGCGAGCACCTGGTCGAGCCAGTCGCGGTGCTTGGGGTGGGTCACGGGAACGAGCACCTCGACACGACGGTCGAGGTTGCGCTCCATCCAGTCGGCGCTGCCGATCAGGAAGAGAGGCTGGTCATCCTCGCCGTGCTCGAAACGCACGATCCGCGAGTGCTCGAGGTATCGCCCGAGGATGCTCCTCACCGTCACGTTGTCGCTGAGACCCGGGACCCCCGGGCGGAGACAGCAGATCCCGCGGGTGATCAGTTCGACCCGCACCCCGGCCTGGCTCGCCGTGTACAGCGCCTCGGCCATCTCGGGGTCGGTGAGCGAGTTCAGCTTCGCCGTGATCCGACCCTCGCTCCCGAACGACATCTCGTGTTCGATCAGGTCGAGCAACGAGGTACGCAGTTCGCGCGGGGCCACGAGCAACGACTGGAACTGGACGGCACGGCTGTACCCGGTGAGGTGGTTGAACAACTGGGTGACGTCGGCACCGACGCGCGGGTCGCAGGTCAGGAAGCCGACGTCCTCGTACAGGCGCGCCGTCTTGGAGTTGTAGTTGCCGGTCCCGATGTGGCAGTAGCGGCGGAGCCCGTCGTCGTCCTGACGCACGACGAGGGTGCACTTGGCGTGGGTCTTGAGGCCGACGAGTCCGTACACGACATGCACGCCGGCTCGTTCGAGCGCACGGGCCCAGCCCACGTTCGTGGCCTCGTCGAAGCGCGCCTTGAGCTCGACCAGCACGGCCACCTGCACGCCACGCTCGGCAGCGCGGATGAGGCTGCGGGCGATCGGACTGTCGCCACCCGCGCGGTAGAGCGTCATCTTGATGCTCTGCACCTTCGGGTCGTCGGCGGCCTGGGCGATGAACGCCTCGACGCTGCTGGCGAAGCTCTCGTACGGATGGTGGACCATGAGCGCCCGCTCGCGGATGACCGAGAAGATGCTGCGGTCCTGCGACTCGGCACGCTGGATGCGGCCCGCCGTCACCGGCACCCACGGCATGTCCTTCAGCTCGGGTCGG
>JBEBDM010000383.1:0-3909 GCA_041156905.1 Actinomycetota bacterium
GCGACGTCGCCGTCGTCACCCGCGACGTCGTCGCTGTCATCGTCGAACTCGTCGTCGGCGTCGTCGAGGTCGCCGTCACCGGCCGGAGCACCGGCAGGCTTTTTCTTGCGTCCCTTGCCACCGCGCGAGCCGCGTCGACGCTTCTTGGCCGCCGAACCGGCAGGGCGGGCGCCCTCCGGGGAGCCGTCAGCCGTGTCGTTCGTGTCGGCCGTGTCGCTCGTGTCCGGCGTGTCGTTGTCGTGGGTGGTGTCAGCCGAGCCGGCGGTCTCCGTCGTGCCGGTGTGACCGGGCTGATCGGCGACGGAATCCGTCTCGTTCTCGTGAGTCTCGTGGTCCATTGCGGAAAGGTTCCCTTCTCATGCGCACCCCACAGGGAGGCGCGCCGCGTCGGCGCCGGCCGGGATGATCTCCCGGCGTTCGCCGTCGCGTTCGATCCATTGATGCGTGCGCAGCAAACGTGCTGTCGTGTCGACCGCGTCGAGCGCGGGGAACACGACCTGCACGAGTTCGAGTGGGCGGAGGCCCCGACCCGTGGTGGCCAGCGTTGCGCACAACCGCGGCCGAGGGTCGTCGTCGCCGGCCGGGGCGGGCGACAGGTCGAGGATCGCCGGGCGGACGTCGTCGACCGACGCCGTGCCCTTGCGCTCCCGCGACAACTCGAGGGTGGGGGCTGCCAGCGTGACGCGGACGGCTTCCTCGAGTTCAGCGGTCGACACGCCCTCGAGCGTGATCAACCAAGTGGTGGCCACCACATCCTCCTGCAGCGAGGGGCTGCCGGCGTCGCGCAGGGCGACATGGGTGACCTCGTATCCGGGGGGCAGAGCTCCCCGGAAGACCTCGAGCCAGTACCCCGGATCGGGGTCGGCTCCTTCGGCGAGTTCGATGTCGAGGTACTCGGCATCGCTCTCGGCTCCCGTCGGGAGGGCGAGACCGAACGACATGCGCGGCCGCGGGGTGAACCCGGCCGAGTACGCCAGGGGCGCCTGGACCTTGCGGACGGCGCGCTCCCAGTGACGTGCGGTGTCGCGGTGGCTGGTGAAGCGGATCTTGCCGCGCTTGGTGTGCCGGATGCGCAGCCTCACGACGCGCCTCCCACGAGGCTCGCGGTGTCGGTGGCCGTCTCGGTATCGACCTGGGCCTCACGACGAGCGAGGAGCGTGACCGGCACCTCTCCCCCGCGAGCGAGATCCTGGCCCGTGCCCTGGCTGCCACCGGCGGGGGCCACCGGCGAGGCGACCACGTGCTCGATGCCGTATCCGGTGCACACACCGCAGTCGTAACAGGGGGTCCACCGGCAATCGGGGAGACCGTGCTCGGCGAGGGCATCCTGCCAATCGGCCCAGAGGAAGTCCTTGTGCAGACCCGCCGAGAGGTGGTCCCACGGAAGGATCTCGTCCTCGGTGCGGTGACGGTGCACGTACCAGTCGATCGAGAGACCCTCGGCCGCCATGGCCTCCTGCCAGCGCGCCAGGCGGAAGAACTCGCTCCACTCCTGGAACACACCGCCCTCGCGCCAGACCCGCTCGAGCACCCGGCCGATGCGGCGGTCGCCGCGCGAGGCGATCCCCTCGGCGAGTGTGGCTGCCGGGTCGTGCCACTTGACGGTCACGCCCTTGGCACGGTGCGACGCATCGCGCACCAGCTGGATCTTGCGACGCAGTTCGTCGGTCGTGTTCTGGCCGAACCACTGGAACGGGGTCTGCGGCTTGGGGACGAATCCTCCGAGGCTGACGGTCACGCTCGCCCGGTTGGTGTGGCGGCGGCCGAGCTTCACGCAGTTGCGGGCGAGGTCGACGATGCCGAGGGTGTCCTCGTCGAGCTCGGTGGGCAGACCCGTCAGGAAGTACAGCTTCATCCGGTGCCAGCCCTGCGAGAACGCGGAGTCGACGGCACCGTAGAGATCGTCCTCGGTGATCAGCTTGTTGATGACCTTGCGGAGCCGCCAGCTCCCGCCCTCCGGGGCGAAGGTCAGGCCACTGCGGCGACCACCGGCGACCTCACCGGCCAGACCCACCGTGAACGCGTCGACGCGCAGCGACGGGAGACTCACCGTGACCTGCTCATGCGGCAGCGGCGCACTCCCGCCACATCCGAGCGGGTTGAGGCTCGCCGCCACCTGCTCGATCCCGCTGAAGTCGGCCGTCGACAACGAGGTCAGGCTGACCTCGTCGTAGCCCGTGCGCCGCAGGCCTTCCTGGATCATCGTGCGCACCTGCTCGGCCGGGCGCTCACGCACCGGACGGGTGATCATCCCCGCCTGGCAGAAGCGGCAGCCGCGAGTGCAGCCACGGAAGACCTCGACGGCGAGGCGGTCGTGGACGACCTCGGTGAGCGGGGCGACGGGGGACTTCGGGTAGGGCCACTGGCCGAGGTCGGCGACCGTGCGCTTGTGCACCACGGCGGGGACATCGGCATAGCGCGGCGTGACCGCCCGGATCGCTGCGCCCTCGTACTCGACCTCGTACATCGAGGGCACGTAGACGCCGGGGACCTTGGACAGTTCGCGCAGGAGCCCCTGGCGGCTGCCGGGTGTCTTGCCCGACGCCTTCCAGCCCCGCACGACCTCGGTGATGTCACCGACGACCTCCTCGCCCTCACCCAGCACGGCGGCGTCGACGTAGTCGGCGAGCGGCTCGGGATTGAAGGCGCAGTGTCCACCGAGGACCACCAGGGGGTGTTCCTCGGTGCGCTCCTCGGTACGAACGGGCACGCCGGCGAGGTCGACCATGTCGAGCACGTTGGTGTACACGAGCTCGGCGGAGAGGTTGAACGCCAGGATGTCGAACTCCCCGGCCGCGCGGTGGGTGTCGACCGAGAACAGCGGGACCCCGCGCTGGCGCATCAGCGCCGACATGTCACTCCACGGCGCATAGGTACGCTCGGCGACGGCGTCGTCACGCTCGTTGAGGATCTCGTGCAGGATCTGCAGACCCTGGTTCGGAAGCCCGATCTCGTACGTGTCGGGGTACGCCAGGAGCCACGACACCTTGCCCGGGGCGTGACGGGGCACGACGGCTCCGTCCTCGCACCCGATGTAGCGGGCCGGCTTCTGCACCCGCGCCAGGAGCGGTTCGATTCGCGCCCAGAGAGAGGTCATCACCACCGATCCTACCCCTAGGGGTCAGCGATACCGGCGCATGTGCACGTTCTGGACCAGCCCGAGGAGCATCGAGAACGCCACGACGCCCGACCCTCCGTAGCTGATGAACGGCAGCGGGAGACCCGTGATGGGCATCACCCCGACGGTCATCGCGATGTTCTGGAACACCTGCCAGAGCAGGATGGCGAACACGCCGGCGCACAGGTACGTCCCGAGCAGGTCGCGCGACAGGTGAGCGATGCGCCAGATGCGCAGCAGGACGAGGGCGTAGAGGGCCACGATGACGGCGCAGCCGACGAAGCCGAACTGCTCCCCCACCGCCGAGAACGGGAAGTCGGCCCACTGCACGGGGATGTCGTTCTTGGCCAGGGTGATCGGGCCCTTCAGCCATCCCTTGCCCGTCATCCCACCCGTGGCGATGGCCCGGATGGCGTTCCGCCCCTGGTAGACGAGGTCGGAGTCGGCGCCAGCGGGGTCGAAGAAGGCCGTGACACGACGCAACTGGTACTCGGACACGAGGCCCGAGACCAACGCCGCACCCACGGTGACGAGGGAGACCCCCGTGATGAGGGCGATGTAACGGAGCTTGGCTCCTGCGACGAGCATGACGCCCATCGCCATCACGATCAGCACCGAGGCCGACCCGAGGTCGGGCTGGAGGATGATCAGCACGGCCGGGGCCCCGACGATCATCAGTCCCATGATGAACCGGTGGTACGGCAGCGAGTCGCTGCGGTCCTCCGACAGGTAGGCCGCCATGTTCAGCAGCACCGTGAACTTGGCGATCTCGGCCGGCTGCAGCTTGAGCG
>JBEBDM010000384.1:0-4236 GCA_041156905.1 Actinomycetota bacterium
CGGGCTGTTCCACATCCTGATGAACATGCTCCTGCTGTTCCAGCTCGGCAAGCTCCTCGAGCGGTCGCTCGGTGGTGGCCGCTTCCTGGCTCTCTACGTCGCCAGCCTCCTCGCCGGCTCCTTCGGCGTGCTGCTCATCGACACCGGCGGACTCACCGGCGGGGCCTCGGGCGCCGTGTTCGGCCTGATGGCGGGCGCCGCCGTGGGTCTGCACCGGCGCGGCGTGAACGTGTTCAGCACGGGAATCGGCACGACGCTGCTCCTGAACCTGGTGCTGACCTTCAGCCTCAGCGGCGTGTCGGTGGGCGGCCACCTCGGCGGCGCCATCGGCGGAGCCCTCTGCGGCTGGGTGATGCTGGCGCCGTCGTGGCGCCCCCTCCCCTCGTGGGCGGCGTGGGCCGCCCCGACCGTCGTCGGTCTCGGGTCGCTGGCAGGTTCGTTCATCCTCGTCGGCTGACGGATCAGAGCGGACCCCGCCGGGGAACCCCGTGACACCCCTCGTCCATGCTCAGGGCATGAACGAGATGCACCACGAACCCACCGACGTCCCGACCATCACCTCCACCCCGGCCAACCCAGCCATCACGGCCCAGCCCTCCGACCTGCCGATGGCCGACCTGCCGATCCAGCTCACGCTCGACCTGCCCGAGGTCGCCGCCGTCGACCCCGACGAGGGAGCCATCGACCTCAGCCGCTTCCGGCTCGACGAGCACACCCGCGAACTCGGTCGGCGTCAGGTCGCCCTCATCAAGGCCCAGCTCGCCGAGCGCGCCGCACAGCGCGCGGCCTGACCCTCGCTCAGCCCGCCGAGGGCGAGAGCGACCGGACGGCCTCCCAGTACGCGAGGTCGGGGTCGAGCGGCAGGATGGCGAGCGACGAGGTCGTGACGCCGTTGTCGAAGTACCGCTGGATGGTGGCCCGGCACTGCTCGGGCGAGCCGTGCACCACGAGCTGGTCGACCAGTTCGTCGGGGATCGCGGCGAGGGCGGCCTTGCGGTCGCCTGCCTTCCAGGCGTCCCACATCCCCTGCATGACCGGGCCACGGCCGAGCCATTCGTGGAACTGGGCGTACACCGGCACGTTCATGTAGGCCGCGATCGCGAAACGGGCCGCGGCACGCACGACCTCGGCGTTCTCGCTCGGGCAGCAGAAGATGCGGCAGACGATCTCCTTCGGCTGACCACCCGCGGCATCGTTCACCACGGCGGCGACCTTGCTGACGTCGTCGGGCGAGAGCCAGTTGATGATCGCCCCGTCGCCCTCACGGCCGGCGAGACGCAGCATCCCCTCGCGGAGCGCCGCCACCAGGATCGGCGGGGTCTGCTCAGGACGGACCCCGAGACGGAACCCGTTGACCTCGAAGGTGTCGTACGACTTGGCGACCTTCTCGCCGCTGAGTGCGTCGCGCAGGAAGCGCACCACGTCGCGGACCTTCTTGTACGGCTCCACGAAGGGCACGCCGTTCCAGCGTTCGACGATCACGTTGCTGCTGCTGCCGATGCCGATCGCGAAACGACCAGGGGCGGCGTCGGCCATCGAAGCGACACTCTGGGCGAAGCAGGCTGGCGAACGGGTGTAGGCGGGGATGATCGCCGTCCCGAGGCGCAGGCGCGGCTCCCACGCCGCTGCCATCGCGAGCGGGGTGAACCCGTCGGCGCCGTCGCTCTCGGCCGACCAGATGTCGGTGTAGCCCATGTCAGCGAGCTCGGCAAGCTTCGCCTGGTGCGAGTGCAACGGACCCGGCAGGGGCACCGTCATACCCGGGCGCTTCGGCACGCTGGTGGTCGTCTCGCTCACTGTGGTTCCCCCTTGTCGTGAGCCGACCGTGCGGCCGGCTCCTCACCCTTCCAGAATCGCACGATGCAACTCTGACTCGCCGTGGCGAGCAGCGTTCCGTCCTCGGCGAACATGTGCACCAGACCGTGACCGAAACCGCGCTCGACGGCGTGGACACGGATGTCGAGCAGGACCCACTCGGTGGGCACGAGGTGCACCACGCGCAGTGTGTTGTCGAGGCTGTTGCCGCCACCGCGGACTCCCAGCGCCTGACCGACGCCCATCGGCACGAAATCGCCGAGCACGGCGAGGGCCGATGCGTCGACACCGTCGATGACGTCGGGGATGCGGGCCCACATCAGGGTCTGACCGTCGCCACGACCCGCCGACTCACCTCCGCCGCCGAGGGTGTCGAAGGCGCGACCCTTGGCGATGCGCTGTTCAAGGCGGTCGTTGATCGTCCCGTCGGCCATCACGGTGAACGGACGCGTCGGACACTCCGACGGTGGCGGCACCACCGGCATCGTCTCCCACTGCCCGGTCATCTCGAGCGGCCGCTGCCCGAGTGCAGCGTTGACGGTCAGGATCTCGCGGTTGCCCACGTGGCACACGGCCCGCGCCTGGGTCATCTGGTGTCCCTCGACCGCCAGGGTGACGTCGATGTCGACCACCTCGCCCGGCCGGGCGTAGGAGAGGTACTGGCCCGTCGCCCAGACGGTCTCGCGGCCGCTCGTGCCCTCGAGCGCCGACAGCGCGGCGCCGAGCCCGCAGCCGCCGAAGAGGAACCCACCCATCGTCGACAGCCCGGGCGTCACCTCCATCGACCAGCGGTACGGGTTGTGGCTCTGTTGGAGCCCGAGGAACGCCCGACTGTCCATGTCGGGTCGACTCTAGGGAATGAGGCGCTGCACAGGCACACCGGACACCGGCGGTGGCACACTGGCCCCATGCGGTACCCGATGCGATTCAGCCTGCTCTCACGCTGGCTCTTCACGCTGATCGGTCTCGGACCCCGCCGCACCGGTCTCGCTCTCGACGACACCACCCTCGGTGTGGCGATGGGCTACGCCTTCCGTGCCCGCATCCCCCGGCAGTCGATCCGGAGCGCGCAGCGCCGCAAGGGCCCCGTGTTCGACTGCGGCGTCCACGGCTGGCGCGACACCTGGCGGGTCAACGGGGCGATGACCGACCTCGTCGACCTCGAACTCGACCCGCCGGTCGACGTCACGATCATGGGCAAGACCGTCAGCGTCCGCCGACTCACCGTGAGCCCGGAGCGCCCACAGGACCTCGTCGACGCCCTGCAAGTAGTCTGAGCCCCATGGGGAACACACCGTGGCAGGGCGACGCCTGCTCGCTCGTCGACGAGTTCAGGGCCGGTCGCCGGTCACCGGTCGAGGAGCTCGAGGCAACGCTCGACGCGATCGAGGCCAGCACGCTCAACGCCGTCTGCTTCGTCGACCGTGAGGCAGCCGTCGAGGCAGCCCGCCGTGCCGACGTCTCGCGTCCGCTCGGTGGCGTGCCGATCGGCGTGAAGGAACTCGACTCGGTGAAGGGCTGGCCCGACACCCACGCCTCGGTCCCGCTTCGTCATCAGGTCGCCGGCCACACCAGCACGATGGTGTCGCGTCTGCGCTCCGACGGCGGAGCCGTCACGGTCGGGCAGACCACGGCGAGCGAGTTCGGTGGCGTCAACCTCACCCGCACCGTGCTCCACGGAGCGACCCTCAACCCGTGGGACACCACCCGGACACCGGGAGGCAGTTCGGGCGGCACCGCAGCCGCGGTTGCCGGCGGGATCTTCACCCTCGCCACGGCCGGCGACGGAGGTGGGAGCATCCGCATCCCCGCCGGCTTCTCCGGACTCGTCGGCCTGAAGTCGACCTTCGGACGTATCCCCCGCGGACCCCACGCCCAGTACTCGAACCTCACGGTCACCATCGGTTGCCTCTCGCGCTCAGTGCGCGACACGGCCCGTTGGTTCGACGTGTGCAACGGCCACGACGCACGCGACCCGCTCAGCCTGCCGCGCGTCGAGGGATGGGAGGCCGGGCTCGGTTCACACGTCGCGTCGCTCGCCGGGGCGCGGGTGGCCTTCGCCCCCACGTGGGGCAACGCGACCGTCTCGCCGATGATGTGGGAGCAGCTCGAGGCCGTCGGTTCCGAACTGGTGTCGCTCCTCGGAATGCGGCGGATCGACGGAGTCGACACCGCACTCCCGCGCATGGGCAGTGCGTGGTCGCTGAGCGGCAACATCGAGATCGAGGCCCAGCTCGCCGAGTACTGGCCGGCCTGCGCCGACGATCTCACACCGGAGATCCGATTCGGCATGCAGCTCGCCGTCGGCAAGTACGACGCCGCTGCGCGGGCCAAGATCGAGCGCCGACGCAGCGAGGTCAACGAGGCGATGGCCCGGATCCTCGATCCGACCGAGGGTGTCGACTTCATCATCACGGCGAG
>JBEBDM010000385.1:0-3844 GCA_041156905.1 Actinomycetota bacterium
CCGTCCAGCGCACGGGGCTGACCCCGACGGTGAAGGGCGAGCCGACGGCCGAGGAGATCTTCGCCGGCTATGCGCGCGTGAAGGCCCAGACGGGCGGAGCCCCGTGACCCGACGGTCCGCCGTCGACGAGGTCCTGGCGGGTCGCCGTCGGGCCGGTGGAGCGACCCCGACCGCTGGTCGTCCCTCGACCACCGCTCGCCGTCAGCATGCACCCTCCGCACCGCGCTCCACCGAGGCACGTCAGCCCGAGTCGCGTCGCCGCGACGAGGGACACCGCAACGAGGGGCATCGGCGCGATGCGCGGGCCCGCCGTGCGTCGACCCCGACCCGCGAACGACAGACCCGCGAACGGCGTCCGATGCAGCGTCGTGCATCGCGTCGGCAGTCGCCGCCGATGGTGGCGATCACCTTCCGTGCTGGCGACAACCGCAAGCGCCTCCAGTTCATGTTCGTTGTGTCGGCCCTGCTGTTCGTCGGCGTCATCGTCAAGGTCGTCTACCTGCAGACGGCCGGCTCCGAGTCGCTGCGCGCCGAGGGCCGGGCCCAGCGCGTGCGCGAGCAGGTCCTTCCCGCTCCGCGCGGCACGATCTTCGCCAGCGACGGCGGTGAGCTGGCCATCAGCGTCCCGTCGAGCTCGGTCTACGCAGACCCGAAGATGATCACGGATGCCACCGGTGTCGCCTCGGTGCTGACGGCGATGCTCGGCCTGGGTGCCGACACCGAACGCTCGCTGGTGGAGGCGTTCACCGCGAAGGAGAACAGCTTCGTCTACATCGCCCGACAGATCGACGACGAACTCGCTCAGTCCGTCCTCGATCTCAACCTCGAGGGTGTCGGTGTCATCCGCGAGGACCGTCGCACGATGCCCTCGGGCGCGGTCGGCCGGAGCATCGTCGGCCGCACCGACATCGACGGCAATGGCACCGCGGGACTCGAGCTCCAGTTCAACGACCTCCTCACCGGGATCGACGGCGAGCGCGTGCGCGAGCGGGACACGTCGGGTCGCTCACTGCCCGGTTCGGGCACGGCGATCGACCCGATCCCCGGCAAGGACGTCGTGCTGACGATCGACCGTTCGCTCCAGTACCAGGTCGAGCAGTTGCTCATCGACCGTGTCGAGTACCTCAAGGCTGCGGGTGGCACCGTCGTGGTGATGGACACCAAGAGCGGGGGAGTGCTCGCTGTCGCCAACGTCGACCGCGACGACCAGGACGTCGTCGAGATCACGTCGGCCAACCTCGCTGCCGTCAACGCCTTCGAGCCCGGCTCGGTCGCGAAGGTGTTCAGCCACGCCGCGGTGATCGACGCCGGTCTGGCCGGTCCGCGTACCGAGATCGACGTCCCCGGTGTCATGGTGTTCGACGAGGGCACGCCGTGGGAGAAGACCCTCCGCGATGCCGAGCCGCACGAAGAGATGAAGATGTCGATGCGCGAGGTGCTGGTGCACTCGTCGAACCTCGGCACCTACATCCTCGCCGAGCGTCTCGGGAGCCGTGGGCTCTACAAGTACCTGCGTGCGTTCGGCTTCGGTGAGCGCACGGCACTCGATTTCCCGGGCGAGACGAACGGCATCATCGACCGGCCGAGCGAATGGCAGGGCACCGAGAAGGTGACCGTCACCTACGGCTACCACTACTCCACGTCGGCGTTCCAGCTCATCGCCGGCGTCAACGCTGTCGCCAACGGCGGCATGTACGTCGAGCCCCGGCTGCTCGAGGCCGTGATCGGTTCGGACGGACAGGTGACCCCTGCGGAGCCCTCCGGTACGCATCAGGTCATCAAGCCCTCGACCGCCGCGGCGATGACGTCGATGATGCAGGGCGTCGTGTGCGAGGGCACCGGTGTGAAGGCGCAGGTCGAGGGAGTTCCCGTGGCCGGCAAGACCGGGACGGCCTACAAGGCCCGCAACGGCTCGTACGAGTCGGGTGGGGCCCGCGCCTACCGCGCCACCTTCGTCGGGTACTTCCCGGCCGACGACCCGCAGATCACCATCCTCGTGACGATCGACGAGCCCGATCCGTACTCGAACGACCGCTTCGGTGGTACTGCGTCTGCCCCGCTCTTCGCCGAGATCGCCACGGCCGCGATCCACGACCTGCGCATCCTCCCGAGGCCCGGCGGCTCCGGGTGCCCCGCGGCAGGGTGACCGACATGTCCATGACGCTCGGCGAACTGCTGGCCGGGACGGGCCGCCCCGGGGTGCTGTCGCGCGCTCGCGTGATCGGCCCTGACGACGTGTCGGTGTCGTCGGTCGTGATCGATTCGCGTGCGGTGACGGCGGGAAGCGTGTTCTGCTGCATCCGTGGTGCGGCCTTCGACGGGCACACCTTCGCCGCATCGGCAGTGGCATCGGGGGCGGCGGCCATCGTCGTCGACCACGAACTCGACCTTCCCGCCGGGGTCCCGCAGGTCGTCGTCGACGATGTGCGCGCCGCTGTCGGTCACCTCGCTGCAGTCGCGCACGGTCGCCCGGCTGATCGCCTGACGATGGTCGGCGTCACGGGGACGAACGGTAAGACGACGACGACGGCGATGATCGCCTCGATCCTGGGTGCCGCTGGTCGGCGGGTCGGTGTCATCGGGACGCTCTCCGGTGCCCGCACGACGCCCGAGGCCCCCGAACTCCAGGAGCGCCTCGCATCCTTCCTCGCCGAGGGCATCGACACCGTGGTCATGGAGGTCTCCTCGCACGCGCTGCTCATGTACCGCGTGAACGGCTGTCACTTCGATGCAGCGGTGTTCACCAACCTGAGTCGCGATCACCTCGACCTGCACGGGACGATGGAGCAGTACTTCGCCGCGAAGGCCCGTCTGTTCGACCCCACCCTCTCCGAGCGGGGCATCACCTGTGTCGACGATCCGCACGGCCGACTGCTCCTCGACGCCTCGCCCATCCCGTCGGAGGGATGGTCGATCGACGACGTGTCCGATGCGAGCGTGACGCCGACCCGTGTGCGCGCGACGTGGCGCGGGCAGGAGCTCGACGTTCCGCTCGGCGGTGAGTTCAACCTCTCGAACGCGATCGGGGCAGCCACATGCGCAGCTGCGCTCGGAGTCGACACCGCGACGATCGCGGCGGGTCTGGCGTCACTCGAGCCGGTACCGGGCCGGATGGAAGCGGTGCCGGGCGGACACGGCTTCGACGTGATCGTCGACTACGCGCACACCCCGGACGGGCTCGCCGCTGCACTCTCCGCAGCGCGCCCCGGTCGACCTGGCCGCCTGGTCGTGGTGTTCGGATGTGGGGGAGACCGCGACCGCGAGAAGCGTCCCGAGATGGGTCGGATCGCCGCAGAGGGTGCCGACCTCGTCGTGGTCACCAGCGACAACCCTCGCTCGGAGGACCCGCAGGCCATCATCGATGCCATCCTCGGGGGTGTCGGGGCGGACTACCGTGCGCACGTGCTGTGCGAACCCGACCGCCGCCGAGCCATCGAGGCGGCCGTGGGATGGGCCCGTCCGGGTGATGTCGTGCTGATCGCCGGCAAGGGCCACGAGGCCACGCAGACAATCGGCGCCTCCGTGCTGCCGTTCGACGACCGCGCGGTGGCCCGCGAGGTTCTCTCAGGAGGGACCGTCCGATGATCGCCGTGATGATCTCCGGTGCCGTGGCGATGTTCGTGTCGCTGTTCGGTACCCGCTTCTTGATCCGCTACTTCCGCATGCGGGGGACCGGACAGCCGATCCTCGGCAAGGAGGACCACGGCCCTGAGCACCACATGACCAAGCAGGGGACCCCGACGATGGGTGGCCTGGCGATCATCGGAGCGGCACTCGTGGGCTGGGTCGTCGGCCACCTCCGGCCCGGAATCCCGTTCTCCGACCAGGCGATGATCATGTGGGT
>JBEBDM010000386.1:0-3478 GCA_041156905.1 Actinomycetota bacterium
CCACGAGCGACTCGACGGTGGCCTTCTGGCTGCGCTTGGCCTCGGTCTTGGTGCGGCGCACCTGGGCGAGGACCTCGAGCACGGCCTCGGCGACGGCGACATCGCCCTGCGAGCCGACCACGGTGGGCCACGCCTGCGTGTGCACCGAGCCCTGCTGCCACCAGTGCCAGACCTCGTCAGTGACGAACGGTAGGAACGGTGCGAAGAGGCGGTGCAGGGCGTCGAGCGCAGTGCGGAGCGAGACCTGGGCCGACTGCGTGGCCTGCTCGGCGGGGTCGCCGTACGAGCGGCCCTTCACCAGTTCGACGTAGTCGTCGCAGAACCACCAGAAGAAGCCCTCGATGACCTCGAGCGCGCGGGCGTAATCGAAGCCCTCGAAGGCGCGGGTGGCATCGGCGATGACACCGTCGAGGCGACGCAGCATCGAGTGGTCGACGGCCTCGCTGGCCACTGCGCCGGTGGGCGGAGCGGGGAGCGAGAGCACGAACTTCGAGGCGTTGAGGATCTTGGTCGCGAGCTTGCGGCCGATCTTCATCTGCCCCTCGTCGAAGGCGGTGTCGACACCGGGGCGACCGCTGGCGGCCCAGTAGCGCACAGCGTCGGTGCCGTACTGCTCGAGCAGGTGCATCGGCGTGACGACGTTGCCCTTCGACTTCGACATCTTCTTGCGGTCGGGGTCGAGGATCCATCCGCTCAGCGCCGCGTGGCGCCACGGCGAACCACCGTGCTGGTGGTGGCTCCGGACCATGGTGGCGAACAGCCACGTACGGATGATGTCGTGGCCCTGGGGTCGCACGTCGTAGGGGAACACGGCGTCGAACAGGCTGTCGTCGCCCTCCTCCCAGCCGCCGGCGATCTGCGGGGTGAGCGAGCTGGTGGCCCAGGTGTCCATCACGTCGGGGTCGGCCATGAAGCCGCCCGGCACGCCACGCTGGCTGTTGTCGAACCCGTGCGGGCAGTCGACGCTCGGGTCGACGGGCAGCGCGCTCTCGTCGGGCACGAGCACCTGCGAGTAGTCGGGGTTGCCCTCGTCGTCGAGGCGGTACCAGACCGGGATCGGTACGCCGAAGTAACGCTGACGGCTGATGAGCCAGTCGCCGTTGAGGCCACCGACCCAGTTGTCGTAGCGGTGGCGCATGTACTCGGGATGCCACTCGAGTTCACTGCCACGATCGACGAGCGCGGCGCGCAGGTCGGCCTCGCGGCCGCCGTTGCGGATGTACCACTGGCGGGTGGCGACGATCTCGAGCGGGCGGGTACCGCGCTCGTAGAACTTCACGGGGTGCGAGATGGGGCGCGGATCGCCGAGCATCTCACCGCTCTCGCGCAGCAGTTCGACGATGCGGGTCTGGGCCTGCTTCGGGAACTTCCCGGCGAGTTCGCCATACGCGGCGTGACCGGCGGGTGACGTGATCCACTCGGGCGTCTCGGCGGCGAAGCGCCCGTCGAAACCGATGACGGCGCGCGACGGGAGGTTGAGCTCGCGCCACCACGTGACGTCGGTGACGTCGCCGTAGGTGCAGATCATCGCGATGCCGGTGCCCTTCTCGGGATCGGCGAGCGGATGGGCGAGGACGGGTACCTCGACACCGAACAGCGGGGTGTGGACCGTGGTGCCGAAGAGCGGCTGGTAACGCTCGTCCTCGGGGTGGGCCACCATCGCCACGCACGAGGCGAGGAGTTCGGGCCGCGTGGTGTCGATCAGCAGGTCGCCCTTGCCGTCGGTGCGGTGGAACGCGAGCTGGTGGTACGCGCCCGGCATGTCGCGGTCTTCCATCTCGGCCTGGGCGACGGCGGTGCGCTCGTCGATGTCCCAGAGCACGGGGGCTTCCTGCTGGTACGCCTCACCGCGGGCGAGGTTGCGCAGGAAGGCACGCTGGCTCACACGTCGGGCGCGATCGCCGATGGTCGTGTAGAGCAGACTCCAGTCGACGCTGAGGCCGAGGCGACGGAACAGCTCCTCGAAGACCTGCTCGTCGAGATGGGTGATGTGGCGGCACAGTTCGACGAAGTTCGGTCGGCTGACCGGGATCGCCTTGTGGTCCTTCGGGACGTCGCCGTGGAAGGGAGCGACGAACGCCGGGTCGTGGGCGAGCGACGGCTCGCAGCGCACGCCGGTGACGTTCTGCACGCGGCGCTCGGTGGCGAGGCCGTTGTCGTCCCAGCCGATCGGGTAGAAGACGGACTTGCCGTTCATCCGCTGGAAGCGCGCCACGGTGTCGGTGTGCGTGTACGAGAACACGTGGCCGATGTGCAGGCTGCCGCTCACCGTGGGCGGGGGCGTGTCGATGGCGAACACCTGCTCGCGCCCCGCGTCGCGGGGGAAGCGGTACGTGCCGTCGGCCTCCCAGGCCTCGGCCCAGCGGGCCTCGATTCCGTCGAGGGACGGCTTCTCAGGGATGTTCGTCATGGTGTCGCAAGGCTAGCGAAGGGTGACGCGCACGACCCCTCCTGCATGCCCAGGAGGGGTCGTTGCGCCACAGAGGACAGTGGATGCGCCAGCGGCAGTCGGAACTGGTCCGCCGGATCTGGTGTCTGCGGTCAGACGTTGACCGGCAGCAGCACGAAGTCGATGGCGTGGGCGATGCCGTTCGAGGCCCGCACGTTCGGCAGGATCACCTTCGGGTTGCGCAGGTCGGGGTCCTTGTCGACGAGGACGACCCGCTTGAGCCACCAGCCCTGCACGTCGACCTCGATGGTGCCGCCCTGGAGGGTGGTCAGCTGGGCGCCATCGGCTGCGAGGGCCTGGCTGTAGCTGATGCGGGCTCCGGCGATGATGTGGTACGTCAGGACGGTCTTCACCGTGTCGGCGCCGAGCGAGGCGACCACGTTGAACACGTCACGCTCACGGGACATCCACTGGCCGGTGAGCGAGTGGACCAGCGAACGGAACGCCTGGTCGGTGGGGAGGAAGACGGTCAGGTCGCCGGGGCTGCTGGCGGCCGAGACGAGGTCGGGGTAGCCGAGGAGGGCCTGGGTGACGATGTCGAAGTCGTAGGCGAAGCCGTCGAAGCCGGCCGAGTTGTCGAGCGCCGAGTCGGCCAGGAGGATCTGGGCGAGGGTCGGCTGGGTCCACGCGGAGGTGGAGCCAGTGGGAACGGCGGCGACGAGGCCGACGGCTGCGAGGCCGGTGGCGATGATGCGTCGGAGGCGCATGGGAACTCCATGTCGGGTCGTGGTCGGGGGGACCGGGTGGGGGGATGGCGAGGGCTCTCGACCTGTCGGGGGGCGGAGGCGAGGCGCTCATGCTCTGTTCGGAGACCGGCGTCGTCCGGATTGCCCGCGGCGGCTCGCCAGCGCCCTGTCAACTGCCTGCTCACGTGCTCCGGTCACGTGCCCCAGACCGAGCCGTAGGCTGAAGGGCATGTTCCGCCTGTTCGACTCGGCCACCAGGGAAGTCCGCCCGCTCGCGATGCGCGAGCCCGGCACGCTGAGCGTCTACCTGTGCGGCCCCACGGTCTACGGGCCGCCGCACCTC
>JBEBDM010000387.1:0-3551 GCA_041156905.1 Actinomycetota bacterium
CGACCCCGATCGCGAGCCGTTCTACATGGACATCGACTACGTCGACCTGTGGTACAACGAGACGGACGCCTGATGGGGTCAGTCTGGCTCGGCTCACTGCCCGACGTCCTGCGCAACGCCGGTGTCCCGGTCAACGTCTATCCCGGCTGGGAGACACGCTCGCGTTCGTCGGGCGGCTACGACTCCGTGCTCGCGATCCAGGTCCACCACACCGCGTCTGACGCGTCGCCCGCCAGCGACATGCGCTACATGTGGGAGGCCTCGGACACCAAGCCGATCGGCGCCCTGTATCTCGCCCGCGACGGCCGCTGGACGGTCGGCGCCGCGGGAGCCACCAACACCTCGGGCAAGGGCGGACCGCTCGTCACCAGCCGCGGGACGATCCCGCTCGACGCCGCGAACAGGTTCGTGATCTCGATCGAGGCCGCGAACCGAGGCGACGGCGAGGTCTGGCCTGACGCGCAGCTCCGCTCCTACGTCAAGGGCGTCGCCGCCCTCGCGCGTGCCTACCTCGGCGGCGTCGTCCGAGTCCCCGGCGACGTGCACGCCCACTTCGAGTGGACGACGCGCAAGGTCGACCCGGCCGGCAACTCGTGGTACGCCAGGGGCGCCGACAAGTGGAACATGACCCAGTTCCGCTCGGACGTGACCTCGACCATCGCCCCGCCGCCCCAACCACCACCAGACCCGACACCGATCGAAGGAGTCCCAGACGTGTTCTACCCGATCCAACCGTTCCGCAACTCAGACACCCGAGGCTACGGCGGACCAGGCGTCCAGCCGGGCGTCGCGCTCGAGTTCGGCATCAACCCCGCCGTGTTCCCCGCCGACACGACCGCGATCGCGATGAACGTCGTGGCCGTCGGCGCCACACGCGCCGGCTTCGTCACGGTGTGGCCCGACGGCCCGAACCCCGGCACGTCGATGATCAACTTCGCCGGCGACCAGGGCGCGTACAACGGCGCGGTCGTGGTCGGCGTCAAGGGCGGCAAGTTCAAGATCCAGACGTCCGCCACCTGCCACCTGATCTGCGACATCACCGGCTACTGGACGCCCTGACAGATCGACCCCGGGCGTCGGTTCCGCCTCCGGCGCTCGGGGTCTCACTACGATGGCGGACATGACACTGACCCGCTCACTCGACTACGGGCCGAGGTTCGACGAGCGCTCCCGGGCGTTCCCGGCCACGACCGCCGCTCCGTCCGACCGGCCGTACCGCTACTGGCTGCACGGCCCGCAGCTCGACCAGGGCCAGGAGGGCGCGTGCGTCGGCCACGGCGTGGTCGGTGCGCTCACAGCCGCCCCGATCCGCTCGGCCATCAGCGCGCAGCCCGCCGCGTTCGGCATGTATCGGCTCGCGCAGTTCGTCGACGAGTGGGAGGGCGAGCAGTACGAGGGCACGTCGGTCCTCGCCGGCGCCAAGGTCGCGCGGATGTCCGGGCTCGTGAGCGAGTACCGCTGGTGCTTCGGAGCCGAGGACGTGGCGAACACCGTGCTCGAGCTCGGGCCGGTCGTGATCGGCGTCGAGTGGCGGGACAGCATGTTCGAGCCGCGGTCGTCCGGCCTGCTCGACTGCTCCGGCACGGCCGTCGGCGGACACTGCGTCGTGGTCACCGGCTACTCGCGCAGGCGCTACCTGTGGGGGACCGGGTACGGCGCGTACTTCCGCATCCGCAACAGCTGGGGACCGACGTACGGCGTCGGCGGCTGCGCGTACATGCGGCACGAGGACATGGCCGAGCTGCTCTCGCTCCAGGGCGAGGCCTGCCTTCTCGTCAAGTAGCGGGCGCGCGAGGAATCGAACCTCGCGCCCTCGTTGATCCGCCCAGCCAGCGTCACACTGTGATCAAGGGTGGATAGGCTGGCAGCCTATGACACGGATCGAGGTAAGCCTTCCAGGCCGCCCATGATGTTCTACCGCGGCGCGATCAGCTCCTTCACCTCGAAGTCGCGCATGTCGATCCGGCGTCGACGGCCCAGGTACGTGTAGTAGCCGCGCTCGTCGTTCAGCTTGTCGGCGTAGGCTGACGCCTCGTCCACGGTCTCGAACGGTCCGAAGACGTCGCCGATCTCATGGTAGTCGTACACCTCTCCGTTGCTGTCGTAGTCGCCGCGCGTCGAGAGCTCGACCAGCACGATCATGACCGCAGCCTCTCGATCTCGTCCAGCGCCGCGGCGAGCACCCGCCACTCCCACACAGAGTCCGCGCCGAACGTGACGTCGACCCCCTGCTCGAAGCGCGAATCCATCCGCCACCGGTCCTCGCCCTCGCGGCGGAACACGCGACCGTCGAGCTCGATCCCGGTCGTCTCCCGCTTCCACGTTCCGTTGTCCCGAGTCATGTACGACCGGACATCCTCGACGTGGTCCGCACACGCGGCCGCGCCGTTGAACAACCCGTTCTCGAGCACGACCGTCGTCGCGGTCGCGTCGCAGCGACCGTCGTCGCCGCCGAGACAGAGGAAGTCGGAGGCGTGCTTCCCCGTCTCGGTCTCTGTGGCCGTCGTCAGTACTCTCATGGCTCGTCCTCTCTCGTGACGGTGTAGCCCATCTCCTTCAGGCCCCACACGCAGAACTTCGCGGCGTCCGACCAGGCAGAGTCGGTTGACTCGGAGATGGCTCGCCAGATCGTCATGGACGACATGGCGTCGGTCCCCTTGCGGAGGCCGGTGTGCACCCCGATCGCGATGTTGTCGGCGAGCTCTTGGTCCTCGTCTGTCCAGTCGCTCATCGCCGCACCGCCAGTCGAACCGTGCCCGCCCATCGCCAGATCTGGACGTGAACGCCGAACGGCCACAGGCGAATCTCGAAAGCTGGGTTCTCGACCGCGTACCGCGGCGTTCTCTCCCACGACGGGAGCCAGATGTACTTGCTCTTGCCAGTCACGACTCACCGCCGATCGCCTTGATCGCCGCTTCCCACCGAGCACGCATGTCGACGGGCGGTTCGGCCAGATCGATCAGGATCCGAGCCACGTCCTCCGGCAGCTCGTCGAGCGGCGGTCGGAACCACCAGTCGGCGTACGTGCAGTCGTAGTCGTCGTCAGCGTCGCGGACGTACCACGGGTGCTCCGCCATGGAGCCGTCGTCGTAGTCCTCGCGGTTGCCGCCGCCGTTCCTCGTGTGGACGCGGATCACGGGCGCGTCGCCCTCGATCTCGACCCACGCGTCTCGGTACCGGCCGACCTCGAACGACTGCCGGGCGAGCAGCAGTGCCACCAGGGCAGGCCCGTCCGGACGCTGCCCGTGGATCATCGCGTACATGCTCATCGCACACCCCATCTCTTCTTCTCTGTCTCGGTCATGTTCTTCAGGATCGTCTGGACGCACCGCTGGCACGTCACGTCGTCGAGCTCGCCCTCCTGGTTGTCGTGGCACCACCGGTCACGGCCGGCTCCGCACACGGGCTTGAGCGACTCGGGCTCGTTCACCAGCCTCAGCAGGTGGATCGGCGCGTCGTCGTAGCACTGGCACCGACGCGCGGTGCCGACGAGGAACACGTCCGTGTCCTCGCCCTCGCGCGCCGCACGGTAGCCGCCGCGGGCCGTCCTC
>JBEBDM010000388.1:0-8503 GCA_041156905.1 Actinomycetota bacterium
GCGCTCCGGTCGATGCACAGGCCTCGGCGACCCACCGAACCGCGAGCGCGTTCTGGGCGAAGGCTCGCTCCTCGTCAGCCTCACACGCGTCGACAGCGGTCCAGGCGGCACAGTGCACCACGACGTCGGGCATCACTGCGTGGAGGGCTGCCCGCACTGCGTCCCGGTCGGTCACGTCGAGCGTGGACCGGGCGTGAGCAGCCACCTCGTCGCCCTGCTCCGCGCAGTGCTGCACGAGGTCGGTCCCCAGCTGGCCTCCCGCGCCGGTGACCAGCACCCGCATCAGAGACCGGCCCTCGCCTTGAGCGGCTCCCACCACCAGCGGTTGTCGCGGTACCAGCGCACCGTCTGTTCGAGTGACTCGTCGAACGAGCGCTCGAGCTTCCAGCCGAGTGCCTGCGTGCGAGAGATGTCGACCGAGTAGCGACGGTCGTGACCGAGACGGTCGGCCACGGGCTCGATGAACGACTCGTCGCGACCACAGAGCTCGAGCAGGCGGTGGGTCAGCTCACGGTTGGTGAGCTCCATGTGAGCGCCGATGTTGTAGATCTCGCCCACCACGCCCTTCTCGAGCACGAGGTGCGCCGCGCGGTTGTGGTCCTCGACATGGATCCAGTCGCGCACGTTGCCGCCGTCGCCGTAGAGCGGGACCTTCCGGCCGTCGAGCAGGTTGGTGGTGAACAGCGGGATGACCTTCTCGGGGAACTGGTACGGGCCGAAGTTGTTGCTGCAGCGGGTGACCACGACCGGGAGCCCGTAGGTGGTGACGTAGCTGAGAGCGATGAGGTCGCTGCCCGCCTTGGCCGCCGAGTACGGCGACCGCGGCGTGAGCCGGTCGGACTCACGGAACGAGCCGACGTCGATGCTCCCGTAGACCTCGTCGGTGCTGATGTGCAGGAACTTGCCGACACCCACCCGCCGGGCCACGTCGCAGAGCACGTTGGTCCCGAAGCAGTTGGTGCGGACGAACGAGTACGGGTCGGTGATGCTCCGGTCGACGTGGGTCTCGGCGGCGAAGTGCACCACTGCGTCGTGCCCCTCCATCGACCGCACGACCACGTCCTGGTCGCAGATGTCGCCGTGGACGAACTCGCAACGGCGGTCGTCGAGGAGGTCACGGATGCTCTCGAGGTTCCCGGCGTACGTGAGCGCGTCGAGGATGGTCACCTCGTGGTCGGAGTTGGCGAGCAGCCAGCGCACGTAGTTCGAGCCGATGAATCCGGCGGCTCCGGTGACGAAGATCTTCATGACGCCTCGCGGTCAGGTCCGCATCGGCCAGTACGGCCGGCGGTTCTCGGGGATGTCGGCGCGCAGCGGGTTGGCCTCGTCGCGGCCCGACAGGATCGGCTCGGTCACTCCCCAGTCGGCACCGATGACGGGGTCGTCCCAGCGCACACCGAGCTCGTCGGCAGGGTTGTAGTAATTGTCGACGAGGTACGTCATCACGACGTCGGTGAGTGCCGCGAAGCCGTGGGCGACGCCGGGCGGGATGTACACGCCGAGGTGGTTCTCACCCGAGATGTCGAAGGCCATCGTGGCCCCGGCCGTCGGGCCGCCCTCACGGAGGTCGTGCAGCACGACCCGGATGGTCCCGACGGGGCAGTACCAGTAGTCGGCCTGGTGGAGGTGGTAGTGCAACCCGACCACGGCACCGCGCTGCTTGTTCGAACGGTTCCCCTGAAGCATCTCGCGGCCGTTGGGGAACCACTCGCGCCGATAGGTCTCGATGAACAGGCCTCGCTGGTCGCCGTGCAGGGTGGGCTCCACCACGTACACGCCCGCGATGGTGTCGCTCTCGCGCACGGTGGGCATGGGCGTCAGTATGTCAGCCCTGCGGACGGGGACGCGGTCCCTCGCCGCGGAAGTAGGCGAGCACCGCCGCTGCCCCGTCGCCGAGCTCGAGGATGTCGTTGCCGTCGACCGTCGCCGGGATCACGGGCAGGGCGAAGGTCCCGAGGCCCTCGTCGACCGCACCACGCAGCGACATCGCCGCGTCGAGCGGATCGAGTGCGGCATCGGTGCGCACCGCAGCGCTGATCGCGTCGACGAGCGAACCGGTACGGAACGGATTGCCCTTGACCTCGGCGACCGCCTTCTTGAGACACAGGTTCACGAACCGCCGCTGACGCTGTGTGCGGCCGATGTCGGAACTCGGGTCCTCCTGCCACTCACCCTCGCGCCACTCCTCGTAATGACGGCTGCGGGCGTATGCCAGCGCCATCTTCCCGTCGAGCGTGTAGCAGCCCTTCGTCGGGATCGCGAGGCCGGTGTTGGCGTCGCGGGTGGGTCGCTTGAAGCAGATCTCGATCCCGCCGAGGGCCTCGACGAGCTCTGTGAACCCGGCGAAGTCGACCTCGACGTAGTGGTGGACGGGGATCCCGAGCATCTGCACGGTCCGGACGAGGACGTCGGGGCCGTCGTTGTAGGCCGAGTTGATACGGCGGCGCCCCTCGCGGCCCGGCACCTCGACGTAGAGGTCGCGCGGGAGCGAGAGCAGTTCGGCCACACCGGTCGAGCGGTCGTAGCGCAGGACCATCAGGCTGTCGCTGCGGTTGCCGGTGACCTCACCGCTGTCGCCGGTGTTCGGGTCGCCCGCGGAGCGACTGTCGCTGCCCACCAGCAGGTAATTGTCGACCACGTCGCTGGAGGGGCTCAGGACCTCCGCGACACCGGACACGTGCTCCAGTCCGGTGATGGTGCGGCGCGCTGCGGTGACGATGCCGAGCGCGCCGACGAGGGCGACGACGAGGGCCACGATCGCCAGCGAGCCGGCGCGATGCCGACGGCGCAGCGGCGAGGTGTCGAACGTCAGCATCGCTCCGAGGGTAGTTCCGGGCCTCGTCAGCGGAGGTGCATCACGTCGCCGGTCGCGAAGCGGTGCGTGACGCCACAGCCGTCGAGCACGACCAGGCGACCGTCGGGCTCGACGTCGACAGCGCGTCCGGTGACGACCGATCCGTCGCCCGGGCCGACGAGCTCGACCCTGACCTCCCGGCCGAGGGTCGCCAGGCGCGAGCGATACTGGGCAGCGAGCCCGGCCTCGTCGGTCGGGAGCCCGTCGAGCGCGGCGAGCATGGCGTCGAGCACCTCGAGCGGATCGATCCCGTCGCCCAACCGGGCGGCACCCTCCGGACACCAGCCCACGTTCAGGCCGATGCCGACGACGACGTCGAGTCCGGTCGCGCCCGGACGGGCCTGGGCGAGGATCCCCGCCAGCTTGGCCGTCCCCACGAGGAGGTCGTTGGGCCACTTCAGCAGGGCCTCGACGCCGGCAAGCTGCCGGGAGGCCTCCTGCGCCGCCAGCGCCACCCTCTGGGTCAGTTGGTGCGGGTCGTTCGCCCAGCCCCGAAACAGGATCGACGTGAGCAGGTTCACCCCTGCGGGCGCCTCCCAGCGGCGGTCGAGCCGTCCGCGGCCGGCGGTCTGGTGCCGGGCGACCAGTACCGAGCGGTCGGGCGCCCCTGCAGCCGCCGCTGCGAGAAGGTCGGCGTTCGTGCTCCCGGTCTCGTCGACGACCTCGACGTGCCACCCCGCCCGGGGGCGCCGGAATGAGTCGTCGCTGGCCATTGCGCCTAGATTGCCACCGTGCTGAAGAAGATCCTCATCGCCAACCGTGGCGAGATCGCCGTGCGCGTCATCCGCGCCGCCCGCGAACTCGGCATCAAGACCGTCGCCGTGTACAGCGAGCTCGACCGGGACGCCCTGCACGTCCGGCTCGCCGACGAGGCCTACGCCCTCGGCGGCCAGACCGCTGCCGAGAGCTACCTCAACACCGAGGCCATCCTCTCGGCCATCGAGCAGAGCGGCGCCGACGGCGTGCACCCCGGCTACGGCTTCTTCAGCGAGAACGCCGATTTCGCTCGTGCGATCACCGCCAAGGGCGTGGCCTTCATCGGCCCGCCCCCGGCCGCCATCGACGAGATGGGCGACAAGGTCTCGAGCCGCAAGGCCGCCCTCCGCGGTGGCGCACCGATCGTGCCCGGCACGACCGAGTTCGTGACGAGCGCCGACGAGATCCGCGCCTTCGGAGCCGAGCACGGCTACCCCCTCGCGATCAAGGCCGCCTTCGGCGGCGGCGGACGCGGCATGAAGGTCGTCCGCAGCGCCGACGAGGTCCAGGAGGCCATGGACAGCGCCCAGCGCGAGTCGAAGGCCTTCTTCGGACGCGACGAGATCTACATCGAGCGCTATCTCACCTGGCCCCGCCACGTCGAGGTCCAGATCGTCGGCGACCAGCACGGCAACGTCGTGTGGGTCAGCACCCGCGACTGCTCGGCCCAGCGCCGCCACCAGAAGCTCATCGAGGAGGCCCCGTCGTACGGCATGGCCCCCGGCATCGAGGAGGCGATGGGCGAGGCCGCCATCAAGGCCGCCAAGGCCGTCGGTTACTACAACGCCGGCACCGTGGAGTTCATCTACCAGGACGGCGAGTTCTTCTTCCTCGAGATGAACACGCGCCTCCAGGTGGAGCATCCGGTCACCGAGGTGATCACCGGGATCGACCTCGTCGAGTGGCAGATTCGCGTCGCCAGCGGCGAGACCCTCCCGATGACCCAGGACGAGATCGCCGCCCAGCGCCGCGGTCACGGCATCGAGGTCCGCATCAACGCCGAGAACCCGGCGGGCGGCAAGTTCCTCCCCTCCCCCGGCACCATCAGCAAGCTCGTCGCCCCTGACGGATTCGGCGTGCGCTTCGACGCCGGCTACGAGAGCGGCGACACCGTGAGCCAGTACTACGACAACCTCGTCGGCAAGCTGATCGTCTGGGGCAAGGATCGCCCGACGGCGATCGCCCGCACGATCCGCTGCCTCGAGGAGATGGTCGTCGAGGGCGTGGCCACCACGATCCCGGCCGACCTCGCCATCCTCCGCCACCCCGACTTCCAGGCGATGGAGCACTCGACCAAGTGGGTCGAGGAGGTCCTCGACCTCTCCGGCGTCGAGCCGCCCAAGGCTCCCGCCGCGTCGGGCGACGACGAAGCCCCGCTGGTCCAGCGTCGTACGACCGTCGAGGTCAACGGCAAGCGCTTCGACGTCAGCATGTGGGTTCCCGACATGCCGGTCGTCGCCGTCGCTGGTGGCGCCAAGGCCGCTCCCGCCAAGAAGGCTCGTGCGGCCGGTGGCAGTGGCTCGGGCGGCGGCTCGGGTTCGGGCAACGTCGAGGTCCCGATGCAGGGCACCATCGTCAAGGTCCTCGTCGAGGTCGGCCAGAAGGTCGAGGCCGGTCAGGCCGTCGTCGTCCTCGAGGCGATGAAGATGGAGAACCAGATCGCCGCCGAGAAGGCCGGCGAGGTCAAGGAGATCAAGGTCTCTGCGGGCGACACCGTCGGTGCCGGCGACGTCGTCGTCGTCATCGCCTGACCTGTCTCCGCCACGACACGGACCCGACTCCCCCAACGGGGAGGCCGGAACGTTCAGGACTCGTGGCCCCGCCCTCTCACGACGGTGTGGTGACCGTCGTCCCGTCCGAGGTCACTCGGCGGCTTCGGAGAGTGCCTCGGCCAAGGCCGGGTGCACGAGCAGGCTCTCGACGATGTCGGTGACCTTGAGGTTGGCCGTCACGGCGAGGGCGATCACCGAGATCAGCTCGGCCGCAGACTGACCCACGATCGAGCCGCCGAGGACCACACCAGTGGCTGGGTCGCTGATGATCTTCACGAAGCCACGGGAGTCGTTGTTGATGAGCGCCTTCGGGGTCGCCGAGAAGGGCACCTTGGTGACGCGGATCTTGCGGCCCACGGCGAACGCGTCGGCCTCGGCGAGACCCACGTCGGCGATCTCGGGCTCGGTGAAGATCGCGCTGGCGGCCTTGTCGTAGTCGAGGCGTCGGTGGCCGGCGCGCTGCATTCCCATGAGGTGCTCGGCGACCTTGCGGCCCTGCATGCTGGCCACGCTGCTGAGCGGGAGCTTGCCGCTGACGTCGCCGGCGGCGTACACGTGCGGCAGGTTGCTCTGGCAGTCCTGGTTGATGTTCACGTAGCCGCCGTCGAGTTCGACGCCGACGTCCTCCAGACCGAGTCCTGCGGTGTTGGGGACCGAACCGATCGCCAGCACGGCGTGCGAACTGCGCACGACACGACCGTCGTCGCAGCGGACCACGACGTCGTCGCCCTCGCGCTCGATGGAGGTGGCGCGGGCACCCTTGAGGAGCTTCACGCCACGACGGAGGAAGTCCTCCTCGAGGACGGCGGCGACCTCCGGGTCCTTGGCGGGGAGGACCTGCTGGCGGCTGACCACCAGCGAGACCTCGCTGCCGAAGCTCGAGAACATGTGGACGAACTCCACACCCGTCACACCCGAACCGACGACGGTCATGCTGCGCGGGAAGATGCGCGGCGGGTAGCAGTCGCGGGTGGTGAGGATCCGCTCGCCGTCGGGGTGGCACCACTCGGGGATGCGCGGGCTCGTACCGGTGGCGATCAGGATCGCGTCGGCCGGGATCACCCTGGTGCCGGACGCGTCGGTGACCTCGATCTCGTGCGGGCCGATGAGACGGGCCGACCCGTGGAGAAGGGTCACTCCCTGGCTCTCGAGCAGCTGGGTTGTGCTCGCCTGGAGACGGGTCTTGATGCCGTCGATGCGCTGCGTGAGCGAGGAGACGTCGACCTTGCCGGTCTGCTGCTCGAGACCCATGCCAGTGATCCGGCGGGTGAAGCTCATGGCCCCGCCCGTGGCGATCATCGCCTTGGAGGGGATGCAGTCCCACAGGTGGGCGGCACCGCCGATGACGTCGCGCTCGATGAGCGTCACCTCTGCCCCGAGTCGCGCCGCGTGGGTGGCCGCGGTGTTACCCGCGGGGCCACCGCCGATGATGACGAACCGTGTGCTCACGGCGTGGAAGGTTACCCCGCTGCCGCGAGCGACCACCGGATGACGCCGGTGAGCGCAGCACCTGCGGGGCGAACCAGCAGGCGTTCGCTGACGGGGAGCCACGGCAGGCGCAGCGGCCACCGGGTCCAGGCCGGCAGCAGTCCCACCGCAGCAGCGGCGAGGACGCCGTACGCCGGGCGGGCGGCGAGGGGCAGGGGCGGCTCGACGAGGAGGAACCTCGCCGCGTCGCGGGCCTCGGGCGACGAGCCCAACTCGGGCCGGAAGTCGGCGATCTCCCGAGCGAGTTCGGCCACCGTGACGGGAGGGTGGTTCACCCCGAGCTTCTCGGCGACGACGGCCATCTGCGCCACGTACTCATCGGCCCTCTCGGGAGTGAGTTCGGCTCCGCCGTATCGGCGGTACGCAGCGAGGAAACTGTCGACCTCACACACGTGGACCCACCTCAGCAGGTGCGGGTCGCCGGCCGAGTACGGGCGACCGTCGGCAGCGCGACCACGCACACGGCGATGGACGTCGCGCACCCGCGCCACGGCGTGCTCTGCGATCTCGGCCGGCCCGAACGAGGTGGCCGCGAGGAAGTCGGCCGTGCGCTGGAGCCTCCCCCACGGGTCGCTGCGATAGTCGCTGTGCTGGGCGACCCCGGCCATCGCCAGAGGGTGCAGCGACTGGAGAAGGAGGGCCCGCAGGCCACCCACGAACATCGACGCATCGGCGTGGACCTCGCGGATCGCCGCATCCTCGGGAAACCACCGTTCGCCCGGAGCGTCGAAGATCGCGACGCGCTTGGCCTCGGCGTCGTCGCCGACGACCCTGTCGCGGATCAGGACGCCGAGGCGGGTGCGGAGGGCGTCAGGGTCGAGGGCCATGCCGTCATTCTCCCAGCCATCCGTCGTCAGCGAACATCGTGCTCATACTCGGTTGGGATCCCACGAGGCCCTCGGTCGGGAGTGCCACCCGGTTCGGGCAGTAGGTCGACGGGTACGGGAGCCGGTTGCGCTGCTCGCCGACCCACTCGAAGTGCATCCCGTCGGGGCGGAGGAAGTTGCCTCCCCAGGCGAACCCGTGCTTGCGGAAGATCCGCACGATGCGACAGTCGAGCACCGGCACACAGCCCTGGCAGTTGGTCACGGTGTTCATGTCGATGGCCTGGGCCCACGAATGGCGCGACACCGAGCCGAGGAAGGCGCTCGAGCGCGCGTACCGTGCCATTCCCCGACCACAGCCGCCGTAGGTGTTGGTGTTGTCGAGGTCGATGCCCGACTCGAGCCCCTGGCTCACGACCTCCCGGAGCGCCGCCCGCAGGTCGGCCTCGATCACGGCATGGCATCTCGCCTCGATCCCCGTGGGATAGAGCTCGCGCTCGGGCGGCATGTAGCGAGCGACCCACTCAGGACTCATCGCCGTCCAACCGCCCGACGAGAGGTTCGAGTAGTCGAGGTCGAACTCACCCAGCAGCGCCTTGGTCTCACCGAGCCCGAGTGTCAGGTCGGGGTCAGGGAGGTCCCACGAACGACGGATGCGTGAGCGCACCCCGGACCGTGGGAGGAACTCGGCGAGCGCCGAGTCGAGCGCGGCCCGGTCGGGGATCTGGAGGATGAGCGCCCGCGTGTCGTAGATCGCTCCGAGGCGAGCGGACTGATCGGTGTCCATCAGGATCTCCGTGCCACCGATC